>JBFWSD010000219.1:0-8313 GCA_050248575.1 Gemmataceae bacterium | reverse complement strand
GCTGCGCGAGATGACGGGCGAGATTGAAGCGGCCGCCGCACACAAGCTGCCCGCGCTCGTTGGCTACGAAGATCTGCAGGGTTGCTTTCATTGCCACACGACTTATAGCGATGGCCACGACAGCGTGGAAGCGATGGTCAAGGCGGCGCAAAAGCTTGGCCTGAAATACTTTGGGATCGCGGATCATTCGCAGTCGCTCGCCTTTGCCCGCGGCCTCACCGTCGATCGGCTCAAAGAGCAGCAAGCCGAGATCGACAAGGTGGCCGCCAGGGTGAAGGGCATCCGCGTCTTCAAAGGCACCGAGGTCGACATCCTGCAAGACGGCAAACTCGATTACGACGACGCCACGCTGGGCACCTTCGATTACGTGGTCGCCAGCGTGCACACGCACTTCGGGCTGCCCGAGGCCGAGATGACGAAGCGCATCGTCAAGGCGCTCGAGCATCCCAAGGTGACGATGCTCGGCCACGCCACGGGCCGCCTTCTCTTGCGGCGCGACGGCTACAAGCTCGACCTGGAAACGATCCTGAAGACGGCCGCCAAGCACAACAAGATGATCGAGATCAACGCCCACCCGCAGCGCCTGGATCTCGACTGGATCCACTGCAAGAAAGCGAAGGAACTGGGTGTGACGCTGGTGATCAATCCCGACGCGCATTCGGTGCGCGACATCGAGTATTTGCCCTTCGGTATCGCGGTGGCCCGGCGCGGCTGGCTGGAAAAGGACAACGTCTTCAACACCAAGAGCGCCGCCGAAGTAGCCAAAGACCTGGAGGCCCGCCGGGCATGATGTCAAGCGACATGCTTGACGAGAAGTGAGAGTCTGCCCGGAACGATCTAGTTACACTGGTTCACGATGGTAGAAAGTGAACCCTGGACGACCCCGCCAGGGGTCGCAGAGATTAGCCGGTGGTCGAAGCGTAGCGCAGACCACCGGACGGTGGACCACAATTGCTAACGACCCCGCCAGGGGTCGCAGAATATCTCAAATAGCATTGAAGGGGTCTCGGCTCTGCGACCCCTGGCGGGGTCGTGTTGTCTGGGGACAGGCTGACCGGTGGTCTTCGACCACCGGCTAATCTCTGCGACCCCTGGCGGGGTCAATGACAATCAACCCATGCCCAGCGTGAAGTCGGTCATCTGATAGATGATCAATCCGTCGACGGCGAGCAGGCCATTGGCGCGCAGCATCCTCGTCTCGTCATCGATGGCCGTGATCATGGCCTGCACGGTGACTTGTCGGTTGGTCGGGATGACCTGGCCCCGGTAGAGCCAGTGGTGCTCGTTGCCGAGGACGGGATTCTGAAATCTGCCTGCCCCCCAGCGTTCCACGGCGAACACTTTCATGAGTTGATAGAGAGCTTCAAGTCCGAGCGAGCCCGGGCAGACCGGATCCTGGTAGAAGTGCGCCTTGAAGAACCAGGCTGAAGGATCCACCTCCATGGTGCCCGTGATGTAGCCAAGGCCGTGCAGGCCGCCCGCAGACTCGAGAACATCGATCCGATCCACCATCCGTAACATCTTGTCAGGGAATGGGTAATGGCTCGGGAATTCGACGGGCTGCGCCGATGAGCTGGCCTCGAACCACTTCGCTTCGCGGACGCCGATCTGCTGGGCCAGCGCCTGCTTGGTGAAGAAGCCGAAGTAGGTGTTGCCCGTGTAGACCGGCCCGCGCTCATCGTGCACGTCGTAGTCGTAATGTTGGATCAGCATGCCGCCTGAGCCCGCGACCTTGGTGACTTTCACACGCGTGGTGAGCGTGCCCGTGTCGGGAGTCACCACGCGATGCTGCGTCGCGCTGCCGCCAAGATTGCGAAACGAGAGATCGATCGGGCTGGTCAGCGCCGAACCCATGTAGGCAGCCAGCCAGCCGCAGGGCTGCAGCGCCACTTCCAGCAAGACCGCGAAAGGCATGGTCCCCTGCCGCTCGGCGGCGAAGTACCACGCATCGGGCGGGACATCGTACTCGGCTTCGATGACGCCGCCCGACTGTACCTTCCAGGGCTCGGCCTCAACCTGGACGATGCGGTCGAGGAACTGGTAAGGCGGCCCGGGCAGCCGCGCGATCACACGCTCCTCATCGAAGATGCGATACGGCTCCCCGAACGCCACGGACGGTTTGCCGATCGCGAAGGCGAGGATCCTGTCTGTATCGAAGTGCGCAGGCCGCGAAGATGACGTGGCAGGCGACGACGCGGAGACACGGAGACGCGGAGACGCGGAGACCTGCTGCGACCCAACTAGTTGCGTGATAACGCCTTCCGTCTCTCCCCCTCTCCCGGTCGCCGCGTCTCCGTGCCTCGTCGCGTCTTCCCGTGTCTCCGTGGCTCGCCACACCTCGGCGATTCGCTCGCGTGTCAGCCCGGTGAGCCGCAGCGACATGTCCGTGATCTCGACGATCGGTTTGCCGTCGGCGTACATGAGCGCATCGCAGATCACATAGGGCTCCGGGCGGTAACCGAGTTCCTTGAGAACGATCTCGTAGGTTGCGGTGCGGGTGGTCTCGATGACCTGGCCGCGGCACTTGAGGCGGCTGGCCACGCCGGGCACCGGTTCACAAACAACGTCGGCCGCTTCGCCCACCCAGCCCATGCGCAGCAGAAAGACGCGCAGCGTGTGCAGGCAGCATTCATACATGAGGGTGCCCGGCATGACGCGGTCGTCGACGAAGTGGCAGGTGAGGAACCAGTCGTCGGGATGAATGTCGGCCTCGCCGCGAATGAGGCCGAGGCCGAAGCGGCCCCCGTTGGGATCGAGCAAGGTCACGCGGTGCACCAGCGTCATCAGGCCGCCGGGCAACGTCAACGGATGTTGCAACTTCAAGCCGGCGAAGCGCGGGCCGAAGCAGCCCGGCAGATCGCCGCCGCGCAAGCGGGCAATCTGTTCGTCGCTGTAAGCCTCGACGGCCATGGGGATAAAGTCATTCCAGTCGGCGGGGCGCTTGCCCGGGCGGGGCTGCTTGTCGAGCGCTGTCTGCACGATACCTTTGCCCGCCGACAGTTCTTCGCTGGTGAAGAAGCCGGCGCAGCCATCGCGCATCGTCAAGAGAGGCTGACCGTTGACGGTCCCCTCGAAGCGGAAGCGAAAGAGGAAGGTTTCGCCCTGGCGGAAGAAGCTATCGATGTGGATATCGTAGTGGATGATGCTGCCCGGCCCGGGCAGGCCACGATGAAAGGTGACGACGGCATCGAGCAAGCGATAGCAAGCCAGCCCGCGCGTGCGGCTATCGATGCCGAGATAGCCCGAGAGGAACAGGTCGGCCTGGCCCGCCTCGACGGCGATGCAGGTCGGGATCACGCCGTTGTCGAGGTACCAGTTGCCGGGCAGCACGTCATGTTCGGTGACAACGCGGCCCGCGGTGAGCGATCCGGGCGCGCCCGCCACACTCATGATGCGGTCGACGAGCATGAGGGGCTCATCGGGCAAGCGGACGCGCGTGGGAAACGCGTCAACATGCGCGAAGTCAGCCCCGAGCACCCGGCCAATCGAACCGCGGGCAAACTCGAGACATTGCTCTCGATCCAGGAACGCATCGGGCCGAGACGGACGCGCGGGTACCGTGATCGGGGTGTCCGGGCTGTCCGCCAGCAAAGCCATCTGTGCAGACAGTTGCTGCTGATACGATTGAACGAGATTGCCCGCGAAACGGAGGAAGGCATCGTGTGCATCAGCCCGCGCCTCGTTGGCATCGAGGAGTGGCGTCAGGATGGACCCACTGCTGACATCTGAGCGCTCGGTCCGTGGGGGACGGGCTGCAACTTGGCGGTCACATTCTTCCATTGGCAGCGTCGAGTTCTCCCAGTTGGCGGTTGTTGTCGCTGGCGGTTCACTGTCCACGGTCGGCGAGCGTGATGGGGTAAACGATTCGCGGGCAGGAGGTTGCGGCACGGTAAACGTCGCGCCCCCCACCGGCACCACGACGTGCGGCCCAGCTGTCGACTCGGTTGACGATTCGTTCACTTCGTAGAGCGCGTCAAGGTTGACGGGGACTCGCTCGGCGACCAGGCTTGCCAGCAAGCGCAGAATGGTGGCCGGGCTCTCCTGCCCTTGCACGCAAGCCGCGCGGGCCAGGTGCGGACGGCCCGCCAGGATGCGGCCGATCATCCGGGAACACGTTGAGCCCGGGCCCATCTCCAGGAAGATGCGTAGCCCGTCGGCGTATGCACGCTCGATCAGGGCTGGGAAATCCATGCCGTGCAAGGCCTGGTCGACGATGGAGGCGGCGGCCCGTTCGCGCGTGGGCTCGTACGGCTTGCCCCACGCACCGCTGTAGAATCGAACGCCAGGCACTGCGTGCGTGGTCAGCAAGTGCAGTTCGCGATACGCATCTTCCACCTCGCGGGAGATCGGGCAGTGTACCGTGCTCACGCCGTCGAGCGGCATGAAGCGGCAGCCCAGTTCGCGCACCAGGCGTTCCACTTGCGGGCGCTGCCCGCCGATCACCGCTTCCGCGGGTGTGTTGACCAGCAAGAGGTAGACGCGTTCGCGCCCGGGCAACAAGGCGCGGACCTTCTCCGCGGGCACATCGACAACGCCCGCGCACCAGTCCACGGTTTCATCTTCGCGCAGCTTCCAGTGGCGGCGGGCAGCAAGACACGCACCGGCCAGCTCGTCGCCAAAGAGAGGCGAGGCGGTCATGCGCTGCAGCATCGCGTCGCGGTCGCGCCAGACGCGCAGCGCGAACAGCCCGGCCGTTTCGCCCAGACTGTAACCGATGACGCCGGATGGCTTTACGCCGAAGCCCTGCACCAGGTCGGCGACCAGCGTGCCGAGGGCCACTTGCCCCATGATGAGCAGGCGACGATCCTCATCGAGTCGTTTCTCATCCGCATCCCAGAACAGGTCGGGCAACAGCTGTCGCGCAAGATACTCAGACTCTCCGTCTTGTCTGCGCAACAGTTCGGGCCAGTGGCAGGCCAGATCGCGGCCCATGCCGGCGAAGTGGCTGCCCGAGCCGGGAAAGACGAAGGCCACTGCGGCGCCCAGCGGCTCCATATTAAAGTAGAGGCGATCGTGCGCGACGGGCGTGCTGGTCTGGAGCAGCAGTACGGATTGCTCGATGAGATCGATGAGCTCGCGCGGGCTGCGCGCGACGATGGCCAGACCGAGCCTCTTCTTCGGATCGAGGGATCGATGCCAGGCCCGCGCCAGGTCGTGCCCGGAAGCTTCTAGCTGCCCATTCGCAAACACAGTCAATTCTTCGAGTTGCGCCAGGATCTCCTCGGCGGTATCGCCTTCGGCGACGAAGAGCCCTTCGGCGCGGCGGCCCAGCGGGAAGCGGGGACGCGATGCCTCGGCGTGCTCTTCGAGGATGGCGTGCAGGTGATTGCCGTCGATGCTGTCGGCGCCGACCGTCAATCGTCGCGGACCATCCGCGCGGTTCCGCAGCCAGTAGCGCGGGCCGGGAAGAATCTGATGATGCAAGGAGAGCGCAGCCCGGGCTACTTCGAGCAGGGCCGATGCCGCACCTGCATCGAACTCGCCGCTGGCTGGTAAGCTGGGAAGCGAAGACGTGTTGTTCGCATCTGCATGCGCGCGGGCCGCGGCCCGCTCGGCAGAGTTGCCCGCGCCCAGGCCGCGCACGATCGCGTACACTCGATCCCCTGCGCGCACTGCGTCGTCGAGCCGCTTGACGACGAAGGCTACCGCGCCGTCGGCGGGCGGCCCTTTGCTTGCTTGATTGTTGAGAACCGCCCGCACGTCGCCGGCAAGATCGACCGCGCCGACCAGCGCCTGGTCGATGTCTCCTTGCTGCAAGAGCCGACAGGCGACTTCGAGTCCGCGCAGCCCGGAGGTCTCCTCGCTCGAGAGAGTGAAGCTTGGCCCACCGATACGAAACTCGCGCGCGAGCCGGCTGGCCACGATGCCCCCCAGGGCACCCATCGTGCGGTTGGCCGAAAGCGCCGGGCCGATGGCCTCACGCATCTCTTCCACCCAGTCGGCCAGCATGCGTTCGTTGAGGTTGAGCGAAAGTTCTCGATTCCAGCGGCGGGCCTCTTCGAGCAGCCACCAGCGCAACTGGAAGTTGGTCGTATTCAGATCAATGCCGATGCCGATGAAGGTGCCCGTATCGAGCAGGCGTTCCTCGTCCCAGCGACAATCGGCAATGGCGTCGGCGGCCGCCTCCAGCATCAAGAGCTGCTGGGGCAGCATCTCCTCTAACTCCTTGGGAGGTATGCGGAAACGGCCAGCGGGCACGGAAATCTGTTCGAGATAGTAGCCCGCAGGCGGCGAGCCCTGCTGGTCCCGAAACCACCGACTCTGCTCGACGCCCCACCAGCGCCGCGGCGGAACGGGCTGATGGCCGTCGACCTTGCCGAAGGAGCGTTCCTGAAAACTCTGCGTTCCTTGCCACGGGCCAACACGAACGCCGATGCCAACGATGGCGATATCGCAATGTGTATCTGGCTTGTTCGCAGGAATGCCCGCATGCGCGACGGGCCTGGCAGGCAGCCACTCTTCAATCAAGAGATGGGCGTTGATGCCGCCGAAGCCGAACGCGCTGATGGCAGCCCGGCGGGGAATATCGGCCGCGCGCCTGGGCCAGGGCTCTGATGCTGCCAGCACGCGAAAAGGCGTGGGCCCGGCGGAGAGAAGCGGCGCGGGCTGGCGGAAGTTGGCCGTCGCGGGCAGCGTCTCATGCCGCATGGCGAGCAGGACCTTGAGCAGCCCGGCCGAGCCCGCCGCGGTCAAGGTGTGGCCGATGTTCGACTTCACGCCGCCAATCACACATTGACCGGGCCGCCAGCCCGTGGGTCCCCACAACGTGCGCAGGCTTTCCAGCTCGACCGCGTCGCCCACGGGCGTGCCGGTCGCGTGACACTCGATGAGGTCGACGGTCTCGGGCTGCCAGCCCGCGCGGACATAGGCCGCATGCATGGCGCGAAGTTGGCCCTCCGAGCTGGGCGCGAGCAGCCTGCCGTGCCGATCGTTGGACAGGCCAATCCCTGCGATGACGGCATGGATGCGGTCTTCGTCGCGCAGGGCATCGTCGAGTCGCTTGAGGAGAACGATGCCCGAGCCCTCGCCGACGACCAGGCCGTCGCCGTGGGCGTCGAAGGGTGCACAGCGGCCCCGCGCGGAGAGGGCGCGCAGCTGCGCGAAGCCCATCTGTGTGTAGAGAGAATCGGGGCGTGACAGGCCGCCGGCCAGCATCGCGTCGGCGCGGCCCGCCTGGAGGGCGTCAACCGCCAGTTTCACCGCGTAGAGCGAGGAAGCGCAGGCGGCGTCCAGGGTGAAGGCGCCGCCGCCCAGGCCAAGAGCCTGCGCCAGCAGCCCCGCGGGCAATCCGGCCACGTAGCGATTCCACGGCGATGCCGGCTCGTCGCGGTAGAGTGGGCCGCCTTGGTCGAGTTTGGCCGCCAGGAGCTCCAAGAAGGTTCGGCCCAGCACGCGGCGTGCGAGGGCCGAGGCGCCCTCGGTGGGGAGAACGATGTTACCCACGATGACGCCGACCCGTTGCCGGTCGAGGCGGGAAGTCTGCCCGTCGCGCCAGGCCTGGCGGCCTGCGTGCAGGAGTAGATGGAACGCCGGGTCAAGTTCCGCGAGCAGGGAGGGCTCGAGTTCGAGCCCGTCTGGATCCAGGCGAAAGCCCTCGATGAAACAGGCGCGGGTGGAATAGACGCGGTCCGGCGCTGGGCCTTCGGGGGCAAGGGCATCGGCGGCGGGCAGGATCCAGCGGCCCGGCGGGGGCTCGCGGGCGGCATCGACGCCGGCGCGGATGTTGCCCCAGAACTGATCGAGAGTGCCGGCGCGCGGGAAAATACCACCCAGTCCGACGATGGCAATCCGGGGTACTTCGCGTGAGATTACTGGCATGAAGCGTGTCTTGGTCGAAGGAGGCGCTTGAGGTGATTATGCTGCGCCGGCAGGCGTCCAGCAAGAGCCGGCGCGACGGGCGATGAACGACAAGGCACTGCCCTGCGTAGAAACAGCAGCAAGAGAACCAATAAAGAGACGAAGGTGCTCATCATGACGAACCAGCACATCAACACGGCCCAGACGCGCAAACATGAACTGGCACTGGAAATTCTGAAGGACATTGTAGCTGGCGGCAACGGGGGAGTGATCCAGCGCGCCATGCCTGTGGGAGACGTCCCGCTACTCGACGTGACCATAGGTTCCCCGGTACCATCGAATAGCGCTGCGTGCGCAACTTGAGGCAGGATCTGCTGGCAAGAAAAATCCCGGACAGCTGCGGGTCAGCTGCCCGGGATGTCGTGCTTTCGATGCGCAGGTCGGGTCACTTCACCTTGACGTGGAAGCCGGCGTCGTTGAGCGCCTTGACGATATCGACGGGCTCGAAGTTGCCGG
>JBFWSD010000218.1:0-8324 GCA_050248575.1 Gemmataceae bacterium | reverse complement strand
CCCGCGCCCGCTGGCGGGCACATCGGCAATCAGGGCGGCGGCCGCCGCCGCGGTCACCGGGAAGGCAGTGATCAGTCGCACCGGCCGCGCGTCGATGCGAACGGAATAGATCAACAGCGCTGTCTCGTTCACCCCGTCATGGCGCTGCGGATAGGCCACCAGGTCGGTGCAGAGCGTGAGCTGCCGGCCCTCCTTCAAGCGCACTTGTTCGATGATCTGCTGAACGTCAATGCCGCGCGGATCGAAGTTCCGCAGGTCGCGGGCCACCGCACCACGCATGTCTTCGAGCGGTTCGAGTCGCCGCGCGGGCAGCACCAGCTTTCCGAGAAAGTAGGTCAGGTTGGCCAGCAAGGTCCCGTTGCGTGGCTGCGCGCCAAGCAGCGATGCTTCCAAACCGAAAGCGTGCTCCATGTCGGTACTGATCCAGCGATCGCGCTTGGCGCCGTAGGGAGTGTCGATGAGGCTGAAAAGATAGCCATACGTGTGTTGCAGCCCGGCGTGGACCAAGCGGCCGCGCATCGTGACACCGGCCAGTGAGCCAATGGCCGACAGGATGGCGGGATGAACGATGGTCTGCCCGACATTTTCGTCGACGTTGACGCAGCGGCCCCAGAGGGCAAAGAGCCGGGGGCAGCGTGCGTCGCGCGCGATCTGCCTGGCGACGTAGGGACAGCGATTTTTCAGTACGGGCAAGACGGCCCGCCCGCGCCTGGCCGCGGCTTCCATCGCCTGGGCAGCGGCTTGTAACTCGGCGGCTGTTTCCTTCGTGTTCATGCGGAGATTATGCGATACTCGGAGTGAAGTGTCGAAGCGGTCGCCGGCCGTTCATACGAGGACCAAGGCTTGCGTCAGGCGCTGGTAGTGTTCTTGCTTGGTTCCCTGGCTTTCCTTTCGATGGCAGGGCTGCTGAGTTTACTCCAGCTGACGCCCTATTCTCAATGGTGCGCCCTGGTGGGGGTGGTGGGGCTGGTTTGTTCGCTGGGTGCTCTTGCCCTGCTTCGCCTGAGGGATCATTCGCCAACCCCCTATCGACGAAGCCTGCGTGTACTGGGAACGATGACGGTCAGCAACGGGCTGCTCGCCATCACCGATGACCGCTATCTCCGGAAGGTCGATCATTTACGCGTCCCCAACGGCAGCCACACCATTCTTGTGGAGGAATGCCAGAACGACGAGAGCAAGTGGGTCGAAGCCCTCATCCTCGAGAATCGCCAGGAGAGTCAGCTCAGCCGCACAGAAGTTTTTGACATCGTGGTCGATTCAGGCGAGATGCTCCTGCTTTGTGTGGATGAAGAGAAGGGCGGCTCCCAGCCGTTGCCAAAACTCGGGTCGTTCGAGCCTGAATGGGCGGCGAACATGGTGGTCGACGAGCGCGGTGAGATCCGCGGCGCCTGCGTGCAACCTCCACTTGGCGACGGAGTCTACAAGGCAACGATGACCTGGACCGGAGCGGGGTTTCGCTTGTACGTTTCCATGTCCTGAACGGGCGAAGTTCGAGGTGAAACTGCAACCCATTTCACCGTCGAGGGTTTCGGCTCGGGAGCTGGGTCGGTTCGGCCCCGGGAAATCGTAAAATACTGTACCCGCTTCAGCCCGGCATGACACTATACACCGGGAAACGCAAACGGAGAGCACGGCATGTCGAGCCTGCACCTCGGAACGATCCTGAAGAAGCTGCGGCGGCTGGCCGGCGACGAACCCGGCTCCCAGACCGATGGGCTGCTGCTCGAACGCTTCCTTCAGAACCGCGAACAAGCGGCTTTCGAGGCCCTGGTGCAACGGCACGGCCGCATGGTGCTCGGCGTGGCCCAGTCGATCCTCAATGACGCCCACACGGCCGAGGATGTGTTCCAGGCCACCTTCCTGGTGCTGGCCCGCAAGGCTGGTTCCATTCGCAAGCAAGCATCGGTCGCCAGCTGGCTGTACGGGGCAGCCCTGCGCATCGCGCGCAATGCCCGCTCCAGCCTGGCGCGACGACGGAAACACGAGAAGCAGGTGCCCCCCATGTCCACTTCCCAGAGCCCGGTCGAGCCTTCCGACCTCAAGCCCATGCTGGTGGAAGAGCTGGACCGCATGCCGGAAAAGTATCGTGCCCCGCTGGTGCTTTGCTACCTCGAGGGCAAGACCAACGAGGAAGCGGCCCAGGAGCTGCAATGGCCGTCGGGCACGGTGAAGGGCCGCTTGGCCCGCGCCCGCGAGATGCTGCGGGGCCGACTGGCCCGCCGCGGCATTGCGTTGAGCGCTGCCGCCCTCACGGTTGCCCTCGAACAGCAGGCCAATGCGGCCACGCTGCCCGCGGCGCTCGTGCAAGCCACGGCCCAGGCCGCGTTGCCCTTTGCCGCCGGTCACGCCGTTTCCGGCGAGGCCGCCCTGCTGGCCAACCAGGCCCTCAAGCAGATGTTTGCTTCCAAGGCGCGCCTCACGGCGGCCGCCTTGCTGCTTCTCGGCGTGGCCAGTACCGGCGCGGCCCTGTTCTATTCGGCATTCGTGCCCAACGACTTCGACAATCAAAAAACTACCAACAAGCCTCTGACCGACGACCGGCTCGATCCCAACGTACATGCCACTTTCGCTGCCAGCGAGTACTATCAGGGCTTCCCGGTCGCGGTGGCCTTCTCGGAGGATTCGGCCCAGCTGGCCGTGCTGACCCGGCGCGACGACGGCACCGATCTGCTCATCGCTCAAGATGTGGCCAGCGGCAAGCAAATCAGCTCATTCAACTTGAAAGAAGGTTTCCGCACGGCGGTTGGCGACGGCAAGGTCTTGGTAGTCGTCCATGCCGACGACCTGGCCGAGACGTGCAGTATCGATGTTCTCGAGGCCAAGACGCTGAAGGGGCTCCATCATGTTGAGGAGATCAGCCCGGTGTCGCCGAGCGATGCGGCGGTCCACGGCGAACAGATCGTGCTGGTCGGGACGCGCAATCCCGGGCTGCGGCAGCCCGGCGCGGGCAACGGTGTGGGCGGCTTTGGCGGCGGCTTCGGCGGCGGGCTGGGAGGCGGACTTGGCCTCGAATCGAGCGCCGTGTTGATTCGTGATCTCGAAGGGAAGAAGGAGCCCGTGGTGTACACACTGCCCGTCGGGGCCATCACGCGCGGCACGCAGCTCGTGAGCGCCGAAGACGGGCTGAAGCTCTACTTCATGGCCAGCCAGCTCGATCTGAACCGCCCGGACGACATCGGCAAGCTCGAGTTGCATGTCATGGACCTGCGCACGGGCACGTTGACCGGGATTGCCCGCGGGCTGACCATGCCCGGCAACCTCGCCGTCAGCCGCGACGGCAAGTTCGCCGCCGTGCAAACCGGCGAACAGACCATCGAGGTCTGGGACCTGGCTGCCAAGAAGCAACCGCACACCATCGAAACCAAGGACGCCGCCATCCTGTGCCACGGCTTCAGCGCCGGCGGCAAGGTACTGGCCGTGGGCACGAGCGACCGACTCGTGACCTTGCGCGACGTCGATACGGGCAAGGTACTCCACACGCTGGAACAGCCCCGCGCCCAGCAGTTGAAGCTGTCGCCAGATGGCCGCTGGCTGGCCGGCGCCTCCCCCGATGCGATCAAGATCTGGAAGCTGACTCGTTGAACTCAATCGGTGAGAGTGCCTCACCGCCTGCACAGGAGATGGGACGATGAAGCGAAACCCGCGTGTCTGGCTGACCTCGCTGGCCCTGCTGATCGGGCTGCTGGCCTCCGCTGCCGCGGCCGAGGAGCCCACCGGCCTCAAGCTGACCAAGAACTTCACGAAACCGATGGGAGCCGGCATCGGCTTCATGTCCGCGGGCTACCCCGGCAGCCAGCACTTCCTGGACGCCGAAGGGAGCCGGGTCGCGTTTCAGGAAAGTCAGCTGGTCCAGCTCAAGAACGGCGGGCAGGTCAGCCTGGTCAAGACCAGCCTGCTCGACGCCAAGACGGGCGAGGAAGTGTCCGAGATTCGCAGTGCCTTGCCCGTGCGTTTTGCGCCCGGCGGCCACACGCTGCTGGTCAACCAGGATTTCTCGGAAGCCGCCTTGCGGGCCGGACAGCGCAACAACTCGGCCGTGCGCATGACGCAGCTCTGGGAACTCGGCGAGGACAAGAAACCAAAGCAGCGCTACGTCATCGACAGCGTCGCCTTCGAGAAGTTCTCCCCCGACGGCAAGCTGCTCGCCTGTCTGGGCGGCCCCGAACAGAAGTTTGGCAACTCGGGCAAAGTCGTGCCCGGCTTGCCCAGGATCAATCGTCAGGGGCTGGGCAACGGCTCCTTCTCGCTCCGCTTCATCGAACTCTGGGAAGTGGAGACAGCCCGCATGGTGGTGCGGGCCAACTGCCCCAAGGGCTACAACTTCCCCTCCCCCTACTGGGGCGGCACGACGATGAACTTCATCGACCTCGATTTCTCACCCGATGCCAAGCTGCTGATCATCCCGGTCGAGAATCAGCCCAACGTGGACCCGCGCAACCGTCTGGCGATTCGCGCTGCCCTGCGCAAGGATCGCGCCTCGAAGTTCCTGCTCTTCGACATCGCCGAGAAAAAGGTAGCCCGGGCCATCGAGACCAAGGGGGTCATTCGCGACTATTGCATCGTTGGCAGCAAGGACACCGAGCTGGCCAAGTGCTATCTGGTGGCGGCCCTGGAGGACGATGACAAGGCCCAGGTAAAGATGTGGAGCCTGGAGACCGGTGAGTTGACCGCCACCCTGGTCGACGAGAAGTTCGAGAAAGAGCAGTACGTCATCATGACCGTGTCGCCGGCCCCGGATGGCAACACGGTTGCCGCCAACGTGGCCGTGTGGGAGCCCGCCAACGGCCCGGCAGCGCCGGCCGCGCCCAAGGGTGGCGGCGTCAACAACTTCGTGCCGCAGAATGGGGGCGGCGCAGCCGGTATCGGCGGGGCTCAAGGCGGTGGCGGCTTCGCCGGCGGGGCCGTTGGCTTCGGCGGCTTCGGCGGCGCCATCGGCAACGGCAACATGCCCGGTGCGAACTTCTTCGGCCAGTTCGGCGCCGCGGGCGGTTTTGGCGGCGGCTTCCAGGGCGGCTTCGGTGGTATCAATGGCGGAGTCGCCGGTGGCTTCGGCGGCTTTGGTGGTGGAGCCGGCCTGGTCGGCGGCGCCGGCGCCAACGGTGGTGCCCCCGCCGCCAATCCTCAACCGGCCGGCAAGTGGGTCAAGTCCGGAGTCATCCTCTGGGACGTGGGCACGAAGGCAAGCCGCCACACGCTCAAGCTGCCCGCGTACGAGACGCACTTTGCCGGCAACCGGGTGGTCGCAACCCTGGGCGCCGAGAAAGATGAGATGAAACTGAAACTATGGGACATCTTCACGGGCAAGGAACTGGCCAACATCGGCGGCTGCTTTCACTTCGAAGCCTCACGCGACGGGGCCACGCTCCTCACCTGGTTGAAAGACAACAACGCCGGCGAGATCACTGTCTGGAAGGCGGAACGGGTCGCGCTGGACCAGCTTCCGCCCGATCCCGCAGAGAAGAAGGCGGACCCACCGGCAGAAAAAAAGGCGGCCGCGCCACCCGACAAGCAAGAAGAGTGAACGACAAAAAGCGGTCTGGCATCACGCCGGACCGCTTTTTTGTTGTCATCCCAGGTCAGCCCGCGTGTTTGCGGGCCAACGACACGAAGTTCCGTAGCTCCGCCAGGGCCGCGAGTAGCCCGGCGATCGATTCGCGCGTGTGATTCGCGTTCACCTGGATGCGCAGGACTCCTTCGTGATAGGGCACGGCCGGGAAAGTGACCGACTGTACGTAGTAGCCCCGCTCGAACAGGAACCGGCCCGCCTTGAGCGTGTCGATCTCGTCGCCGACCAGGACCGAGACGATCGGGGTCAGCCCACCCATCACCGACAGCCCCAGCCGCCGCGCGCCGTTGACCAGCTGACTCAGGTTGGCATCGAGCCGCGCCTTGATCTCGTCGTATTCCGGCGAATCGAGAATCTCCAGGACGGCGCACACGGCCTCCAGGTAAGGAGGCGTGACCGGGCCGCCAAAGATGTACGTGTTCGACGTCATCTTGAGAATGCGCTGGAACACTTCCGGGCAGCCGATGAAGCCGCCCGCAGCCGAAAACGCCTTGGACAGTGAGCCCACCACGAGCACGTTGTCGTAGCTGCCCAGGGCGTCGAGCACGGTGCCGCGGCCGCGCTCGCCCAGCACGCCGGTGCCGTGCGCGTCGTCCACGTAAAGAACGGCATCATGAAGGCGGCAAACCTCGTCGAGTTCACCCAGCGGGGGCAACGTGCCGGTCATGCTGTAGACGCCATCGATCGCCACCAGGGCATGCCGGTAGGGCCGCGCCGACTCGAACACGCGCACCAGGTCAGCGACATCGTCGTGGGCAAAAGTGAAAGTGCGCGTGCCGTTGGCCCGGGCAATCTTGATCCCTTCACCGATCGAGTTATGCGCCCGCGTGTCGGAAACGACGATGTCCTTCGGGCCAACCAGGCCAGGGATGGCCCCCAGGTTGGCGAGCGTCACGGAGGGATAGATGACGGACGCTTCGGTACCGAGCCACCGGGCCAGGCGTTCCTCAGCATCGACGTTCACGCGGACACTGGCAAAGAAGCGCGAGCTGCCATTGTGGGTACCCCAGCGCTCCACGCCACGGATGATGGCGGCTTGCACGCGCGGATCGGCATCCAGTCCGAGAAAGCTGTCGGAACCGAAATTGACGACCTTGCGGCCCAAGAGCGCGATCTCGCGCCCGGCCGGCATGGCGTCCACCACCAGGTCCTTCATGTGGTCGTCAGGGAAAAGGCGTTCAAAGTGTTCGAGGATGCGGCAGATGCCGCCGCGCGACAGGCTCGCCGCCATCCGGTGAATGGGGAGAATCATCCCGGCTCGACCTCTGTTTGGCAAGGGTGTCAATCGGCGCAGTCACAGGCTGAGATGCGACAGCGTGGTCCAAGCATGTATCGGATGGCCTTTCAGTTCGCCTTGACATCGTTTCTCCAAAGGGAGATCCTCCAGGTCTCTTGCCCCGGCAGACACCGCCAGACTGGCGTGACCTGCCATTCTGGGCAAACTCGGTGGAGTCTGTCGAACCCTTACAGGTGGTAGGAAACACCTTGTCAACAACCTTGCTCACGGAAGCGCTGGTCGTTCATGTGGGGACCGCACAGGCCGGGCCCACCGGCGTGCGCGACCTGCGCCGCGGACTGGCCAACTTTCCCGGCAAGCCGCTGCCCAACTCGCTCCTCAAGCATACAGACGATCAGGCCGTGCTGGCCCTCGACGCCGTCCGCGCCAGCTTGACCGAGGCAGGCGACTTTGCGGGCTGGGGCATCGTGGCCGCGCCGCGCCGCCCGGGCCGCAGCATCATGCAACCGGCCATCCCGCGCTACCACAGCGAAGGAGCCTGGTCCGTTTCGCCGCACATCGTGCCGCATTGCTCGCTTCACTCGCTGAGCGGATTGCTGAGCATGGCCCTCGAGGTGCACGGCCCCAATCTGGGCGCCGGCGGCGTTCCCGGCTCGGAAGGGGAAGCCGTGGTTGCCGCGCTCACGCTACTGGCGGGCGATCAGCTGCCGGGCATTTGGATCCTGTTCACCGGCTGGGAACCCGAAGCGGGACCTGACGCGGTTTGCCGCGCCGTCGCCCTCGGCGTGACGCGGCCCGGCGGTGCGGGCCAAGGCCGCCTGCGCTGGTCTTCCGCGCTCAGTCATCAG
This sequence comes from Gemmataceae bacterium, assembly GCA_050248575.1. GTDB lineage: Bacteria > Planctomycetota > Planctomycetia > Gemmatales > Gemmataceae > JBFWSD01. The sequence continues at coordinate 670 of JBFWSD010000218.1, read as the reverse complement.
GCCGACTTCGACCTGGAAGCCCTGCACGAGACCATCCGCCAGCAGCGCACGACCGCCTGGAGCCTGGGCCATAACGGAAGTCTGCAACTCAGCTTCGAGGAACTGCAATGACGCCGGCAAACCAGGTCTGGATCACCGGCGTGGGAGTGGTCACCACGCTGGGGGCGAGCTACCCGGCCGTCGCCGACAGCCTGCTCGCCGGGCGTTCAGGCATCGACCGGGTCCATGCTTTCGATGTGGCCCAGCATCCCAGCCAGATCGGCGCCCGCATCGAACAGGTCCCTTGCCCTGCGGGCTGGGAGTCGTCCTCCTTCGCGCAACGCAATCGGGTCGAGCAGGCCGCCCTGTGGTGCTGTGCCCAGGCGCTGCGCGATGCCGGGCTGTGGGAGCAGCGCGGGCAGCGCCGCATCGGCCTCATCCTCGGCGTCGGCTCGGAATGGCTGCTCGAATGGGAAGCCGATTCGCTGCGCGGCGGCGACCTGGTGCATCATCCCGAGAACGAGCCCCCCGCGCACTTGCGCTTGGTACAACACGAGCTCGGCCTGGGCGGGCCCGCCCTCTTACTCTCCACGGCCTGCGCCAGCGGCAATCACGCCCTGACCATCGCGCGGCACTGGATCCGCCAGGGGCTGGTGGATACCTGCCTCGCCGGCGCCTGCGACATGAACGT
>JBFWSD010000217.1:0-8353 GCA_050248575.1 Gemmataceae bacterium | reverse complement strand
GACACGGGCACCTCGCAAGTGCGCAGCCCGGCGCGGGCCGCCTTGATCTGCATCTCCACCGTCCAGCCGAAGTTGCGATCGCACATGCCGAGCGCTTCAAGCGCGGGCCAGCGAATGGCCCGGAACGGCCCGAGATCGGTGTACGATGCGCCGAACAGGATGCGCATGAGAAAACATGCGAGACGATTGCCCCACACGCTCTGGGGCGGCATCGCGCCGCGTTCGCGGTTGCCCCGCAAGCGCGAACCGAGCACGAAATCGTGCGTGCCGTCCAGGATGGGCTGGAGCAGGGCGGGCAATTCGTCGGGATGATCGCTGTAGTCGGCATCGACGAAGACGACGATGTCGGGCGGCCCGCCGGGTCGCGAGGGCAGTTCGGCCAGCCCGCGCAGGCAAGCTGAGCCGTAACCTCTTGCCGGTTCGGGGATAACGTGAGCGCCGCCGGCCCGGGCCACTTCCGCGGTGCGATCATGCGAGCCGTTGTCGACCACGATGACATCGAGGCCTGGAGGCAGATCACGCAGCACCAGGGGGAGTGAGTTTTCTTCGTTGAGGGCGGGAATGACCACCGCGATGCGCGTGTCCACGAGAGCTCTCCAAAAAGAAAGGGCGAGCCCGTCAACCGGGCCCGCCCCAGAGCGAATGCCGGCGCGGGATCATTTGAGGTTGCCGAGCCAGGCCTTGAAGTCGATTTTGTGGAAGGTCATCGTGTTGTAGGGGCCGACGGCCTTGACGATGAACTTGCCATTGGGCGTTTGCAGGGCGGCGGCATAGATGCGGTAGTCTTCTTTGGTGTCGCCGGGGGAGTCGCCGCCCACGTACGTAACCTTGGTGCTGGCTTCAAGATAGGCCACGCTGGCGGTGCCGATCTTGACCTTCTGGACCTTGACGACATCGTCGACGCTCTTGCCCTCGGGGGCCTTGATGAGCTTCTTGAACTCGGCGATGAGTTCGTCGTCGGACTTCTTGGATTCGTCGGGGATGACGGTGAGCAGTCCGTCTTCCTTGTCGGAGCCGGACTTGGGGAGGGAGAAGCGATAGAGTTCGGGTTTTTCGGCCTTTTCGGCCTTCCAGCGCTGGGAGGCCTTGGACTTCATGCCGCCCATGGACATTTCAGGGCCGGTGAGGTCTTTTTTGGCGCTCTGCCCGTTGACGCTACCGATGACAGCGACGAGGGTTAGAGCGGCAGCCAGGCTAAGGAACCGCCAGACTTTCAACATGGAAACTCCTCCAAAATAGAGTCGGCAAGAGATGGACTTTCTAACTTATGTTGCCCTGGCGAGAAATGCAACCGCCCGAGGTAAATCGGGAACCGAGACCCGTGTTTTCGCGTCTCACGCAGGACATGTGGCTTAGACGCAAAGTGGGCGGAAGAGTGTCGAAAAATATTTCTGGAATTCGGGAACTTTGCGGAAAGAGGGGGCGTCGAACCCTACGTGAACGACGCGAGACCCGGAAAAAGACAAACGCGGCGGTTTACCAAAGTCCAAGCAGATTCTTGACAAACGGTAGTGTGACAACCACACTAGGGCACACGTTAGAAGTCTGAACCCGGCCAGTGGGGCCTGGTTCCAACCCAGAAAACGGGGGTGAATTGATGTTCGGAAACCTGAACCGTAGGCACTTCCTGAAGCACATGGCCGGCTACGGCGCGACCTTGGCCCTCCCCAGCATGCAATTCGTGCAGGGCCTGCGGGCGGCAGCTCCCCAGCTGAAGAAGGAAGGCAAGAGCCTGATCGTCCTGTGGATGGCCGGTGGCCCCCCCACGATCGACCTGTGGGACCTCAAGCCCGGCGCTGCCACCAACTTCGAAGATTACGAGCCGGTTGAAACGTCGGCGGACGGCGTGGCGATCTCCCCCTTCATGCCGAAGGTCGCCGAGCAGTTCAAGCACCTCGTGGCCATCCGCTCGCTGTCGACCAGCGAAGGCGACCACGGCCGCGGCACCACCCTCATGCACACCGGTCGTTCCCCGAACCCGGTCGTCAGCTACCCGACGATCGGCTCGATGGCTGCCTACCAGCAGCGCGACCTGAACAAGGATTCGGATCTGCCCTCGTTCATCGGCGTCGGCGGCATGCGTGGCGACGGCGGCTTCCTTGGCCAGAACTACTCGGCCTTCAACCTGCAGAACCCCGGCACCCCTCCGCCGAACATTCGTCCGCCGGCCAGCCTGGGCGCGGGCCTCGAAGAAAAGGAACGTATCCGTCGCCGTCAGCGCCTGTTCTACACCGTCGAGGATTCGTTCAGCAGCCGTCTGGTCCCGCACGCCAAGACCGAAGAAGAACGCAAGAAGTGGGCCGACGCCACCGTCGCTCACGGCGAAGTCTACGGCAAGGCGTTCAACCTGGTCGCTTCCGATCGCGGCAAGGTGTTCGAGTTCGGCGCTGAAGACCAGGGCATGATCAACGAGTACGGCAACAACGGCTTCGGCCGCGGCTGCTTGATGGCTCGTAAGCTCGTGGAAGCTGGCGTCACCGCCGTCGAGGTCAGCCTCGGTGGTTGGGACTTGCACGGCGGCACCCTCGCCACCCTGCAGAATCAGCGCCTCCCCACGCTCGACGCCGGTATGGGCACCCTTGTCAAGGACCTCGTCGATCGTGGCCTGTGGAAGAAGACCGTCGTGGTGTGGATGGGCGAATTCGGCCGCACCCCGCGCATCAACCAGAACGCTGGCCGCGACCACTGGGCACGCTGCTGGTCGATCGTGGTCGGTGGCGGTGCGATCCAGGGCGGCCAGGCCTACGGCTCCACCAACGATCAGGGCACCGACGTCAAGAACGACAAGTGCTCCATCTCCGACGTCTTCGCCACCCTGTACAAGGGCATGGGCATTGACCCGGCCAGCCAGATCCGCGACAACCTCGGCCGGCCTCTGGCCATCGCCGAAGGCAAGCCGCTCAAGGGTCTCGTCTAATCAACAAAGGTCCTGTCCAAACCTGACCTGAAAGGCTGAGCGGTGGTCTCCACCGCTCAGCTTTTTTTGTCGCGCGCTCATACCGAACCCTTTCGCCCGGGGAAACCGGCATGTCTGGCAAACGCGTCTTCGGGATTGCCTGTCTCGTGTTGACCCCACCGGCACTGCTGGCAGCCACTCGAGTCGTGAGCAAGCTAGACTTTAACAATCCCGACGCGATCAGCCAGGCCGTCGGCGCTTATTTGTTGCCCCTCATCTTGCCGTTCATCGGCCTGAGAATGCTGAAGGATTCCAAGCAACCTGAGGAATGAGGCAGTGCTTTCCGGATCCCTTCCTGCGATTGCCCACTTCGCACCGACAGACAAACCGGACACATATCTTCGCGCTCCCTGGCGCATAATCATCAAGTGAAAGGGCACCGAAGCGCTCGGTGGGCGCGCCCGGGATCTGGTGGGCGCCAGCTGCGTGCATTGGGGCCCAGTGGACCTTGCACACTTGGAATTCGGGATTTTCGCCCCAAGTTTGGAAACTGCAATTGCCTGTGGCGATTGCACCATAGGCTTCTGTGTGCAACCGAAGTGTGCAAGCGGCGGGATCGGTGCCACCCCAAATTCGGGCTCGAGGGAAAAAAGATGAGATTTCTCAATCCTGACCCTGTGCAGGAGCGGTGGGCCAACTTCGCGCGCGGGCAACCGCCACGGTTTTTTTTCCAAACCTCAAACGAGCTTCCTCCGGTCGGGCACTATACCCTGGAGATGATGGGCATCTCCACCGAGGTTCATGGACATGGCTCACGGGCAACTCACCCAGGTATTCCACACGTTGCGTCGGCTGGTCGGCGCGGCCAGCGACACCGATGCCGATTTGCTCGAGCGTTTCCGCAAGGAACGCGACGAGGCGGCTTTCGCCGGCTTGCTGGAACGGCATGGCCCGCTGGTGCTGAACGTATGCCGCCGCATGCTGGGCAATCCGGACGACGCGGACGATGCGTTCCAGGCCACGTTCCTGGTCCTGGCCAAGAAGGCACAGACCATCCGCCGCGGGCAGTCGCTGTCCAGCTGGCTTTACGGGGTGGCATGCCGGGTCTCGCTCAAGGCGAGAACGCGGGCCGCCCGGCTCCGACTTCAAGAAAGGCAGGCGTCCGAGATGCGCAGCGAAGTCGACACCCCGCCCGCCTGGAACGACCTGCGTCCCTTGCTGGACGAGGAACTCAGCCAGTTGCCGGAAAAATATCGCCTGCCGGTCGTGCTGCGTTACCTGGAAGGCAAGAGCCACGAAGAAACAGCCCGTGAGCTGGGCTGGCCCGGCGGTTCCGTGTCATGGCGGCTGTCGCGTGCTCTCGAGCTGCTCCGGCAACGATTGGCCCGCCGCGGTGTCACGCTGCCGGCCACGGCACTGGCGGCGTTGCTGGCGGAGCAGGCCCGGGTGCATGCGGTCAGTCCCATGCTGGCCGACGCTACCTTGTATGCGTCCATGAATTACCTCGCGGGACAAGCTTCGGGCAACGCGGTCAGCTGCGAGCTGGCGCGGGGAGCGATCAAGATGATGTTCATCGACAAGCTGAAATGGCTGAGCGCCGCGGCCGTGATGTTGATTGGCGTGGGCGTGGTCTGTGTGCTGGGCTGGCAGGCCACGGCGCACACGGCCTTCGTGCCGGTTGACGTGGGCCAGGAGCGTGAAGACCCCGTGGAAGTGGCCAAGCAGATTCGTCGGCTCTTGCCCGAGGCGGCCGCCATGTCGGCGCGCGATTTTGTCGTGTTCGAGCCCAGGAGTTTCTTCGCTCGGGACAATCAGCCGCTCACGGCGATTTTCCTGAGCGGACAACCCCGTTTTGACGCGGACGAACTGAAGTTCTTGCCCCAAAAGCAGATTGCACGGCCGGAAGACGACAGAATGCAGTGGGCCTTGCGGCGCAGCGATCGGCTGGGCTACGTCACGTTCTTGCAGCCCGAGTTCATCAAGGATGTGACCTGCAAACTCGAGCACGGCCTCGCCACAGGCACGGCCACCTTCCAGGCCGAGGGGGTTTACTTCGGCCAGGTCGACTATGTGGCCCGCCGTGTCAGGAATGTCGGCTGGCAGATCGTTGAGTTCCGACTGCCGAAGACAGGTGTGACCACGCGGCGGCGCGTCGACGATACCTGGGCCATGGTCGAGTTCAACCACTTGCTCTTCCGGGTGACCGCCCGACAGACGCGAACGCAGCTCTATCCTCACGGTTTTACGGCCGAGCCAGTCGAGCTGGCCCTCGAGTTCACGAACACCAGCGCTGAGCCGATCCGCCTCGATGCTTATCTGCCCATGAATCGAACCATCAAGCTGGAAGTACAGGGTCCTGACCGTGGCTACGAGGTGCGCGAACAAGAGCGGCTGGCCACACCGATGCGGCCCGATCCCAAGGCGACGGATTATCCCGAGATCGCACCGGGCGGAACCTACACCCACGTAATCAATTTCCCCGGGCACCTGTGGCACCTCCAGTATTGCACGATCAGCAAGCCGGGCGAATATCGGCTGCGCTTCAAGTACGTCCAGGAGAAGCTGCTCGACAACGCTTTCGCTCGCGAATACTGGCTCGGCGGGCTGACCGCCGAGGATGTCGCTCTGTCTGTCTTTGTGCCGGTCGATGGTAATCAGAATGTTCCCACGGCGGACGAGGCAGCCAGGCAAATCCGCACGCTGCTGCCCGCAGCGTCGTCGCTGTCGGTGGCCGAGTTCAAGCAGGTGATGGCGAAGCTGGGCCTCCAGGGCAACGTCCTCCACGAACCGATCAACCAGCCCCTCACACTCATCCTGGTGGCGGGCGGCCTCGAGCAGGCCGACTTCAAGTTGCTGGGCCAGAATCCCGCCAAGCTGGCGCAGGCGATCAGCCGGAGCGAGAAGCAGGGCTACGGCACGTTCTTGCAGCCCGATTTCATCGATGACGTTACCTGTCGGCTCGACCAGGGCACGGCCCGCGGCACGATCACTTTCCATGCCGACAACCTGTACGAAGGCAAGGTCGACTATGTGGCGCATCACGTCAAGAACGGGGGCTGGCAGATCGACGAGTTTCGCCTGCCCAGGAGCGGCTTCACCACCCGGCGCCGCCCGGACGGCAGCTGGGCCATCGTCGAGTTCAAGCACCTGCTCTTCCAGGCTTCGATCAAATCGACGGAAACCAGGATGGCCGGCGACGGCAACAACGCCGAGCCCGTCGAGATCACGCTCGTGCTCGAGAATACGGGCGACCAGCCGATCAAGCTCGACACGTACATGCTGATGGATCTGCGCGTGAAGCTCGAAGTGACTGGGCCCGAGGGCGGCTTCCACGTGATTCAGTTGCCGGTCTCCGCGTCGCCGCCCGTCTTGCCGCCGCAGCAAGCAGACTTTCCGGTGCTTGCCCCGGGCAAGACCTTCACCTACAAGCTGGCATTCCCTGGCGCCATCTACAAGCAGTTCGCCAAGATCTGTGCCCTCAAGAAGCCGGGGGATTATCGCTTGCGAATGAGATACGAGCACACCAGCCCGAGCAAGGACAAGCTGGGCGCGGACTGCTGGATCGGCGCGGTTTCTGCCAATGACCTGATGCTCGTGGTCAAACCGGCGGGCAAATGATTACAGGACCTGCCCCATGGCCACGAATGGCCCGACCAGGGCACAGAGCCAGAGCAGCCAGAACAGGGCCGCGGGCAGGTAACCGATGCCCTTCCGGTTCACGGCCACCACGAACATCGCGAGGAACTGGAAGATGCCCCAGCCCAGGAAGAGCTGGATCGGCCCGACCGGGGCGAGGTCGGTGCGGAGCTGTTCTTTGGGATCGTCGATCTCGCCGAACTCGGCGAGGACGCGTTTCCTGGTCTCCTGACTCTGATAGATGCCGTTGAGGGCGGCGAAGGCGCAGCCCGCGCCGAGCGCGATGAACAAGAAACCCAGCAACAGCCAGCCCAGACCGGAACGAGACGCTTCCGTGCCGGTCGGTGCTGGGGCTGGCGTGGCATCGGTTGCCGTGGCATCGTTCGGCGCGACGGGAGTTGCAGGGGCGGACTCAGGAGTCGGTTCGGGGTCGGTCGTCGCGCTGGTCGGCGGTTCGACCTCTTCGGGCTTCTCGTCGTCCGCGGACATGGGCTTCTCCTTCGCAGTCAACGCCGGTCGCCGTAGGGCTGGATGCTGTTATAGAGCAGGGTGACGAACTTTTCGAGTAGTTCGAGGTGTTCAGTGCCGGCCACCGCGTGGACTTGCTGGATGAGCTTGCGCTTGCGTTCGATCAACGCGACGAAGCGTTCGAGGCCGTCCTGGTCGAGCGGGCCGCCCACTCCCTGTACCGAACAGATCTCGTCGATCTCTTCGCGTGAAAGTTCCCTAGCCCGGCCGGGATTCGCCTCGAGCCAGCGCTGCAACTGGGGCTGTGTCGCTTCATCGTAAAGTCGCTGCAGCGAGTCGGTGGCCGCAGCGCCGTTCCGTTGCCGCACCCGGGGCAGGAGACGTTCCAGGGGCTGCCCGCGCAGTTCGTTCACACTGAACCCGAGCACGCCGGCACAGGCGCTGACCGTGGCGTTGCGCAGTTTCAATGTTCCCTTGTCGAAGAGAATCTTGCGCACCGTGTGGCGGTTGAGCCCGGCCTGTTCGGCAAAACTCTCCTGGGTCCAGGCGCCTTCCTCGATCAGCCGGGCAATCTTGCTGGTAAGCTCCCCATTCATTCTGGGGATTGTACCCTGGCCCGGGCCGGAGCGACAGGTAAGTAGGACAGCATCGCAAGCCATCGCGGCGAGTTCATTCTTCTGAGTCGTCCAGCTCGCCGTCGGCCTCGTCCTCGTCGGCGTCGAACGACTCGAAGTCTTCCGCAGTCAGGTGCTGTATCTGTTCCAGTTCCCACTTCGGCAGGTGGTGATCGCGCTCATAGGGCGGATCTTCGTGGGGCGGGATCTCGTCGCCCGGAAAGTCCTTGGCCCAGCGCGCGCGATCTTCTTCCTTGGCGTAGTACTTGAGCCAGAGGAAGTTATCCTCGTCGCTGCCGGAACCGATGCAATCGTGGTGCCAGCTGCCCGCCTTGCTGGGCGGCACGTCCTTGATAGCGTCGTGCAGTGACTCCTCCAGCAAAGCGGTATAGAGCTCGCGATCGCTGAGATGATTGGTGCAATGGAGATAGACACTCATGCTGGCCAGGGCGTTGATCAGCTCCCACAGCTTGGCCGTGAGGGCCGCATCGTCGAGCTCCGTGGGGGGCGGAAAACGATGGCCCCGCTTGGCGAGCTGTTCATGATGCGAGGTCCACTCGGCTTTCTCATACTCGACGACATGGTTCCAGAACGCCTCTTGCAGGTTGGGGGGGCAATCGTCTGCCTCGAGGTGGGTCATCTCGCCGCCGGCCAGTTCCTCGGCCTCGGCCTTCAGTTCGTTGATGCGGATTTCCTGGTCGATGCGCTCGAGGTCGAGAGGATCTTCGTCGGTCATGGC
>JBFWSD010000216.1:0-8367 GCA_050248575.1 Gemmataceae bacterium | reverse complement strand
GCCTGGCAGCCGTTCAGCAGCACCAGGCTGGCCAAGGTCAGGATCAGAACAGTGAGGCGATGACCGTTCATGATTCTCTCCTGGGGCGGACTCTGTTAGCGAGTGAGAACTCTACTGCTGGCGGATGGAGCGAAGCAGCCAGGCCCCCTTGATCTTAACCATGCTGACGTCGAGGTCCTTCACGCCACCGGATTCTTCGGTAATGCGGACATCGGCCCGGGCCGTGTTCTCGATGGATTCTTCCTTGTCGAAGTCGAGTTTGCGGCCGACGACGCGGATCTTGCCGATGGTGGCGTCCTTGAGCTTGTAAACCTTGGGGTCGGACTCGTACCAGAAGTCGTCGGTGTCGCCGCCCTTCTTGAGGGCACCGACCCAGGCGGTGAGCGTCTTCTTGACGGCAGCCTCGTCGGCGGCCAGCTGGGCTGGGTCGGGCTTGGGTTCGGTTTTGGTCTTGCCGCCGTCCTTGGGTTTGCTGCCGTCCTTGGGTTTGCTGCCATCGGTGTTGGTCTTGCCGCCATCTGTCTTGGTCTTGCCGCCGTCGGTATTGGTCTTGCTGCCGTCGGTGTTGGTCTTGCCGCCGTCGGTGTTGGTCTTGCCGCCGTCGGTGTTCGACTTGCCGGCATCGTTCTTGGCGACGGCGTCTTTCTTGGGCGGTTTCTTGTCTTGACAGCCCGAAGTCAGGACCAGCCCAACGAGGGCGACGAAGGCAAGCATCGCGATGCGATTGGCGCGCATTGGCTTTCTCCTACAGTTTGGCAACCCGGCAGCATTCAGGGGGTGAAAGAGTGCGACAGTGACAGCTTATCCCGCCTCCAAGGTGGGTCAAGCAAATAGTGTACAGAGCCAGGCACGGCATTTTTCCACTCTCCGTTTGACCGCCCGGGAAACGCGGCGGTTCCAGAAAATCCGCGGCCCGTGCAGCAACTCCAGCGGCGAGGCGGATTTAAGAGTATAATGGCACGACGCCCTTCGCGAGGAATCAGGATGAAATCCCGTAACCCTTTGATCCTGCTGTGCTTGCTGATGCTGGCGGCACTCGTGTCCGCCCAGGATGCGCTCGATCGGGTTAACGTGACGGGCGAAAGTAGCAGCACCGCGCGCCGACTGGCGGCGGCCGATCGTCTCGTCGCCGACAAGAACTGGAACGAGGCCATCGACGAGCTGCAACGCATCATCGACGAGGTCGGCAATGATCTGGTCCCGGTCGAACGCAGCCGCCGCCTGGTCGAGGCGCGGCGCCTTGCCCACCTACGTCTGTCCAGGCTGCCCCCCGAGATCTTGCAGCAGTATCGTGGCAAGGTCGACGCCCGGGCCAAGAGCTGGCTGGAACGCGCCCAGTCCGAGCGTGATCCGCGCTGGCTCGAGAAGATCGTCAACCAGGCCTTTTGCAGTACTTCCGGCCAACGTGCCCTCGACCTGCTCGGCGATCTGGCTTTCGAGCAGGGCGACTTCGACGCGGCCGAGGATTACTGGAGCCGGCTTCTGCCTGCGCCGAAGGGGGAAGGGGACAAGCCCCGCCCGCCCAGTGACGACGACGTGGTCCGCTATCCCGATGCGCGTCTGGATTCGGCCCGCGTGCACGCCAAGCTGCTACTGGTGCGCATCTATCGCGGCGATCACGACGACCTGAAAGGTGCCATCAAGGAATACGCGCAGCAACACAAGGAAGCGTCCGGCAAGCTGGCCGGGCAGACCGGCAAGTACGTCGACATCCTGGAAAAACTTGCCAGCCCGGCGCGGCAGCGCGAACGCCAGTCGGCAGCATCTGCCTGGCCCACCTTTGCGGGCAACTTCCGCCGCAATCGAGTACTCCCCGATGTCCCGTTGCGGATGGATCGGCTTCCCTTGTTCGAGCCCGCCACCTGGACCTGGAACCTTGGCACCCAGGCCGAGAAGAACGTGCGTCCCAGCATCGACGCGCCGCCCGAGGCACGCCGGCTGGCCTTCTACCCGATCATCGTGGGGGACGTGGCCGTCAGCGCGGATGCGCGCGTCGTCCGCTTTCACGACCTGCGCAGCGGCGAGCAGCAGTCGTGGGATTTGATCGAGGACGGCAAGCGCGAACTGCCCGGGCTGGCCCTCGAGGTGCCCGCTGCGCCCGGGCTGGCCTACACACTATCGGCGCAAGGCGGCTTTGTGTATGCGCGGCTGGGCTGTCAGAAATTGCGGCCCCGCGCCGAAAACGATCGCAAGGGAGAACTCGATAGCTATCTCGTCTGCCTGCGCCTCGAGCCCGACGCCGGCGGGCAACGACTGGTCTGGATCGAGGAAGCCCGCAAGACCGATCGCCAGCAGGGCGTGTTCTTCGAGGGGGCGCCTGTCGTCTATCGGGGCCGCGTCTATGTGGCACAGAGCAACTACGATGGCGGCGCCATCGCCACTTCCATTGCCTGCTTCCATGCCGACACGGGCGCGGCCTGCTGGCGAGTGCCGGTGGAAGTGTGTAGCGTGCATGACTTCGGACAGGGACAAGCCAGGCTGAGGCAGCACCTGCTCACCCTCGCGGGTAACCGCCTTGTCTACTGTTCGCATGGCGGCGCGATCGTGGCCCTCGATGCCGACGATGGCGCACGCATCTGGGCGCGGCGTTATGCCAGCCGCGGGCCGACGCAGCTCTCGCCGCGCGAACTGGCCCCGTGCCTGTTCGCTTCGGGCAGGATCTATGTGGCCCCTGCCGATTACGACCGCATCCTGTGCCTCGAGGCGGGCAACGGCGCCCTCGTCTGGGAGAGCGAACCGCCGGTGGAAGCCGTGCACTTGCTCGGAGTGGCGCAACACCGGCTCATCTTTACCACGCCGCGCGACATCCGCGCCCTCGACCTGGCCGACGGCCACACGCTGCGCGACTGGATCAAGCCGGCGGATGGTGTGCAACTGGCCCCGTGCGGCCGCGGGCTGCTGGCGGGAAACTATGTGCTCTGGCCGACCGTGCACGGCCTGCGCGTGCTCGATCAGCAGACGGGCCGCGTGGCGCCGTTTCCCGTCAACGCGCACGCCAATCTCCTGCGCGGCAATCTCGCTGCCAGCGACGGCTGCTTGCTGCTTGCCGATACGCATCAACTTCATGCTTACGTTGCGCCGGGCCGCTTTCTGGAAAAACGTCGCAAAGACATGACGGCCGCGCCTTCGCCGCTGAATCAGTACCATCTCGCCTGCGCCGAGGCGGATGCCGGTCTGGTGGAAGAAGCATTGGGGTCGTTCGCGGCGGTCGAGCGCGAAGCTCCGCAAGAGCTGCGCTGGCAAGAGGTGCCCCTCAAGCAACTTGCCCGCGGCCGGCGTCATCAGCTCTTGCTGGAAGCAGCCGAGGAAGCCCTCGACGCGGCCCGGGCCGATCCGTTCCTCGAGCGTGCTCAGGCCGCTGACTTCTTGCCTCACGAGCGATTGACGGCATACTGTGGCCGCGCGGAGCGATGGAGTGCGACCGATCCTGCCCGGGCCATCGCGTCCTGGCAAGCAGTGCTGGCGGATCCGGCGTTGCGGAGCACCACTTCCACCCGGCCCGCCGATCAACTCCGGCGCGGCGAAGAGCTTGCCCGGGCCGCCATCGACGCGTTGATCCGCCAGCAGGGTCGTGCGGTGTTTGCCCGCTTCGAGCGCAAGGCCCATGCCTTGCTGGAAAAACAGCAGTTTCAACAGCTGGTCGAGCAGTATCCGAATGCAGCCGCGGCGATCCCTGCTTTGAAAGGGCTGGCCGAACGGCATGAGAAGGCCGGTCGGCCCGGCGCGGCAGCGCAGGCCTATCGCACGCTCTCGCAGCGCACGCAGGATATGGATGACATGAAGGCAGCACGCGCGGGACTGGAACGCGTTCTTGCCCGCCAGTTGCCAGCCGCAGTCACGCCGGAGTGGCAGGTGCCGCTGCGTCGGGTGTGGAGTGTCGATCTGGCGCGTGACGAGAAGCTGCTGCCCGCCGATGACCCGAGCTCGTCACGTCCGCAGCGAATCTTCACTTTGCGACCGACAGACAGCGTGGTCCAGCTGAATTGTCGTGATACCGCCGCGGGCAAGGTGCTCTGGAAGCAAGTGGTTGCGCCGCCCGTGCTCTGGCTCGGACACTATCAAGACCTCGTCCTGGTTGCGGGGCCGAACGCCGTCAGTGCTTTTCGTCTGGATGACGGGGCCCTGGTGTGGAACTGGCAGCCTGCCGCCGCGGGCTGGTGGCAGACGGGACCACAGCCCGGAGTGACGCGCGTTGCCCTGGTCGACGATCGGCTCGTCTTCTTGCTGGGCGAGCGACGGCTAGTTGCCCTCAACGCGGAAAGCGGAGAGGTGGCCTGGTCGCGACTGGCCACCAATGCTGATCTGGCATTGCCACCTCCCGCAGGCCGCTTCCTGGCACAGTGGCTGGCCACGCGCGGCCGGGTCCTCGTGCACACCGCCAGCGGCAAACGCCTTCTCCTCGATAGCCGCACGGGGCGAGTCCTGGACGATGCCACCACGCCCGGCGCCACCTGGCCCGCGCCGCCCCATCTCGTTGATCGGCACCAGGCCTGCATCGTCTTCAATCGCTCGAAGCTGCTGCTGATCGATCTCGACAGTGATGCCGAGCGCTGGTCGTTCGAAACGGTGAAGCCCAGCGTTACGGGCCGGCCGCCCCGCTTGTTCGGATATGGACAATCGTTGCTGGTGGTCAGTGACGCCTGGCAACTCGAACGCATCGACGTGAAGACGGGCAAGTCGCTCTGGCAAACGGGCGGCCCGCGCTGGCTCGAGGATAAAGCCCCGGCCTGGGACATCGCCGTCGACGACAAGCAGCTTTACTTTGTCCGCAACCAGGCCGTGCAGGCCCTGAAGCTCGAGGATGGGAAACAGGCGTGGCAGTTGCCGATCGACGGCCCGCGTGGTGCCTGGCGGGCCAGAATGGTCGGCCCGCACCTTGTCGTGTTCGCCGATCCAGGCAACTTCGGTGCCCCCACCCGTGGCAAGGTCCAGGCACGCGCCGGTCTTTTCTCACTGTTTTTCATCGATCCCGCGGAAGGAACATTGCGGCAGCGACTCAACTTCGAAACCGACCAGCCGCCCCAGTTCCAGTGGCTCAACGACACACTGGTGGTTGCTGCCGGCGGGCAACTCGTCTGCCTCCAGAGCGCTCGCTAGCCATTATGGGCGGTGAGGCTCAGCGCATAAAAAATCGGCGCCGTTGCCGCGGCGCCGATCAATGAGCTTGGCGGAAATCAGGCGTGAGCGGCGATGAACACGTCGGCCTGTTCCAGCTCGCTATCTTTTTTCTTCATTTCGTCGTGAACGACGGGATGCCAGGAAGGGAGCCGTTCTGCGGGGGCAACGTGGTTCTCACGAGCCCAGCGACGCAACCGCAATTCCTCGATGAAATCCAGTTCCGCCACAACGCCACTAGTCATGTGCATACCCTCAACAACTTGGTACCTGTCCCGAGATAGGGACAACATCAGGATTCAGTATCGTCTTTGCACGCCTGAAATTATTGAGAAGGAAAGTATATCTGGATTCAAAGCCGAAGCAAGGAACTTTTTGTCGATTCAAAATGGCCAGCTGACACAGCCGTTGCTTCCGCGAACTGATGAAAGACACCGTTGGTCGGTCTTCAGTAAGGATAGAGCGCAGGTCAAGAGTTCCAAGTGCTGGCAACGAAAAAAATGGGCTGAAACGAGGCAGAAGCCTGCGCCGGCCGGGCAATCTCCCCAGCTTTCCTGCCTTGACACTCTGAGCACCCGTTCAGCGAGCAAACTGTTTCAACTCGCCGCGGTCCCATTTTCGCCAAAAATCGCTGGCCGGCATCTCGTTGATCCGTGCCAGGCTCTTGATGCTACGCAGTCCGGCCATGCCCTGGTTCACCGCGTGCGGCAGGGAAATATTCTCCAGGGGCAGCCCGGCCAGAGGGGACACATCCCTGACGGCACTGTTGGTCAGATTGAGATTGCGCAGCGGCATTCCCCGCAAAGGCGTCAAGTCCTCCAGCGTACACGACCACAGGCTGAGCCAGTTCAGCGGCATCCCTTTGAGCGGGCTGAGATCGCGCACTTCGGTACAGAAACCGAGATCGAGCTGGGTGAGCCCCATGCCCGCCAGCGGGGACAGATCGCGCACCGGATTGCCGTGGAGGTGCAGGGTGGTGAGGGGCAGACCGCGCAGCGGGCCCAGATCGCGGAAACCGTGCGAACCCGACAGCCGCAACGAAGTGAGCGGCATGTCCTTCAGCGGCGAGAGATCGCGCACGTGATCGCAGCCCAGCACCGACAGGGCATTGAGGGGCATGCCGCGCAGCGGATTGATATTGGTGACCTTATCGTTCCAGTCGTTGCCAATGGCCAGAAAGATCCGTTCCTGGCGATCGATGGTCAGGTGCTTGCCCATGCCGGGCCAGGCGGCATCGAGGCGTTGCCTGAGGACGGGCACCAGCTTGCGGCGCGACTCGCCCAGCTTGCCGACCTTCTCGAGCAACACGCCTGCCGGGCCGAAAGACTGCTGCTTTTGCAGCAGCGCGATGAGCTCCAGCAGTCGCTCGCTGTCGTCGCTGTGCGCATGCTGGCAGAGCCGGCTGAGTTTCTCGACGTCATCATCCGCTTCGAGATTCAGGTAGTTCTCGAAGGCGACGTGTGCGCGTTCGAAATCGAAGCGGCCCACGTGGACCTGACCGGCTACCAGGTGCGTGCGCGCGTAGTCGGGCAGATACCCAGCGGCCAGTTCGAGCTGGGTAAGGGCATCCTCGAAATCGCGATTCTCGGCCGACAGCCTTGCCGCATCCACCAATGCCGGCACAGCCTTCTCGGTACGCTGCGTCAGGTCGAGGTGATCCTGGCGCGACTTCAACCACGAGCGCGTCACAAACACCAGACTGAAGACGAGCATGACGAGGGCCAGGGCTGCCCCTGCGCTGAAGCCCTTGTTGCGCTTGACGAACTTCCACGCCATCTCGCGGCGCGTATCTTCCTTGGCACTGACCGAGCGGCCCTCCTGAAAACGCTCGATGTCTTCCCGCAGGGCTACCACGCTCGGGTAACGGTCATCCTTGTTCCTGGCCATGGCCTTCATGACGATGGCCGACAGCTCGGCGGGCACCTTGCGGGCACGCCGGGGGTCGCGCCTTTCGGGCGGGATGATCTCGCCGTCGATGACGCGCATCAGCACGGCCAGGTGGCCTCCCTCCTTGCTGACCGGGGGCTGCAAGGTGAGCATCTCGTAAAGCAATGCGCCGAGCGAATAGACGTCGCTACGGGCATCGACGGCGCCAAGTTGCCCGCTGGCCTGCTCCGGCGGCATGTACGCGGGCGTGCCCAGCACCGAGCCTTCCTGGGTCAGGTCGGCCTCCACCTCGCGATTGGTCAGGACCTTGCTCGAGCTGCTGGTGACGGTGACGGAAAGGTCGCTGGGCACATCGGCAGGAGTGCTGCCCCCGTGCATGACCTTGGCCAGCCCCCAGTCCATGAGGTAGACTTCGCCGAAATCGCCCAGCATGATGTTGGCGGGCTTGAGGTCGCGATGGACCACGCCGCGCGAATGGGCATAGGCCAGCGCGTTGCAGACATTGACGAGGATGTTGAGCAGGCGGCCCAGCGAGAACTCACGCTCGGCCGCGCGGGGTTGCTGGCGCAGCCAGTCGAGCGCATCCTTGAGGCTGCGCCCCTTGACCATCTTCATCATGATGAAGGGACGCTGCCTGGCGTCGATGCCGAGGTCGTAGACGGGCACGATGTTGGGATGCTCGAGCTGCCCGTTGATCTGAGCTTCCTCGATGAAGCGGGCTTTCTTGCGCGGGTCCTTCTCATCGAGCATGTACTTGACGGCGACCTCGCGGCGGATGTCGCCGTCAAGGGCACGCAGGACGGCCCCCATGCCGCCGCGGGCAATCTCCCCTTCAATCTGATAGCGCTGATGATGGCGCGGCCGTGGTTTGAGGGCATCGTGGGCGGGCTGCTTGGGCGGCCCGGCCTGTGGCGGCGGCAACACCACGCCGCCTTGAATGCCGGCCCGGGCCAGGCTGCTCTCCGAATCGATCTCCTGCGGCGCCACTGCCGACGTGGGCGCGGGCACGACGAGCGGCTTTTTGCAGGTCGGGCACTTGCTGTGCCGCCCGGCAAACTCGTCCTTCACCTGCAGCTTGAGGCCACATTCGGAACAAGCGAACGCGATCATGCTGCCCTCAGCCTGTTGGCCCCCGTCCCGACGCGCCAGCGAGGGGGATTCACCGGCGTCCTGTCCACTATAGCATCGCCGCGCTGGGTTTACCGCTATCCTCGATCCGCATTCTCCGCACTGGATCGCACGTGCCCGCGCAGCAGGCGGGCTGCCAGCCACCAGATCGGCACGGGCAACACGATGCTGACGATCAGTGGAATCAGCCGATTCTCCGACAGCGTGGCCAGCGCGGCATACGCGAAGGCCATCGGT
>JBFWSD010000215.1:0-8391 GCA_050248575.1 Gemmataceae bacterium | reverse complement strand
CTTGGCAACATAGCCACCGATCGTGCCCAGGGCGGCCAGGGCCACAACCGGATTCAACGCCGCCGTGAATACGAACTTGATCAGCACCACCACGAAGCCGATCGTGCCCGTGATCACCAGCTTGATCAGGTCGATGGTTTGCATCGAGATCTTCTTTTCGGGGAAGACGACCTCGAGGTCGGCCATGGGGATCTCGCGAAAGGCCTTGATGTGGATGGCCGGATCGCGCGCCTCGGGCTCGTTGCGTTTCTTCACGGGTGCGAAGCGGAACAGGATGATCAGTTCCTTGAAGGTGGGCTCTTGCAGGAGCGTGCGCCGGAAGAGCGAGAGCAGCCCGATGTTGGCGCTCTTGAGCGTCTTGCGCTGGATATAGCGCTCGGCGAAGATAGTGGTGCGCGCCTTGGCCACGGCTTCCGGCGACGGTTCTTCGGGCGGCGCGGGCTCTGGCCCGGGCTCCTTCTTGCCGAACCACTTCTTCGGGAAAGAAATCAGCCACTCGAGCAGCTTGGTGACGAGCAGGTCGACCTTGGCAAGCAGGTGGAAGCCGTTGGCCTGGTCGACACCAACGCCGCGACGGAACATCAGGATGCGGTTGGCAAACTCAGGGGCCTTGACATCATCATCGCCGTATTCATTCTTCGAAAAATAACGAGTGAGTAGCTCGGTATCGAGCTTGTCCCAGTCAATGATGACGGGCAGGTTGAACAGGTAATCCTCGGCCTCCGCCAAATCGACGTCGTTTTGCGTGAGCAGGTGGAAGTTGGCCTTCTCCATCATGTGGATGAAGTTCTTGAGGAAGCGTTCCTCGGCGGCGGCGATGACTTCCGGCCTGGTCAGGCTGCGTTCGAGCTTGCCCTCGTTGTTGTCGAAGAGCTGGAAGTCTTGCTTGAGCTCCTGCGAGGTGGTGTGGTACTCGAAGTGATAAATAGCCTGGATCAGTCTGCAGAAATCGTCGAAGTGGGCCTTCTCGCCCTCTTCCACGCGCTGGGAAAGCGTGGCCACGATGCGGTGCTTGGGCACCGGAATGAAGTGCTCGGGCTCGATGCGGACCCGGTCGGGCAAGTGCTGTTCGCTCATCAGTGTTCCCATGATTTGTTCAACCCGGGGGCAGCCCTTCGCGCAGCTTGCGGCCCAGCTCGGGATGGCACATTTCAATGTAGGCAGTATAGCCCACCAGCGTGTGCAGCGTCTCGCCTTCGTGGAGGGGCTTGCCCTGCTTGAGGTTGTGGACGGCGGCGCGGAGTTGCCGTCGGAGCTTGCGGGGCACGCGGGGCGGCGCGGCGCCGTTGACCACGAGTCCCGTCACCTTCTGTCGGCCCCCCTTGCGCGACACGCGCGTCTTCTCGCGCTGAATGCGGAAGCCTTCCGCCTTGACGATCCGTTCGACCAGGCCGAGCAAGGTGCCCAGGTGGGGCTTGTCCGCGTGGCTGGTCGGCAGGCTGAAGGTCAGGTCGTCGGCATAGCGCGTGTAACGCCAGCCGTACTTCTTGGCGAGCCCGTCGAGCCGCTGATCGAGCTTGAGGCAGAGGGCGTTGGTCAGCCCCGGGCTGGTCGGCGCACCCTGGGGCAGGCAGCGCGGCCCGAGGGCCACGTAATACTCCTTGCCGTCGAGATGCACGACCTCGCGCGGCGACTCGGTGCACAGGAGAGCCAGCAAGGTGGCGACGCGCTCGCGGTAGCCCGCCTTGCGGAACACGCCGCGTACGCGCGGCAAGGTCACGGTCGGGAAGAAGCCCTCGATATCCATCTTGAGCACGATCCTGGCGTCAGTGTGGTGCTCGGCGTTGGTGAGAATGGAGCGGCCGGGCAAGAATCCGTGCGCAGCCCCGTGCACCACCAGGCGTTCGACGATGTTGCGGTTGATCCAGCGCTGGGCGGCTTTCAGTTTCTTCATCGGCGCCCAGATGGGCCGCGGCGTGCCGTTCCGCTTGGGGATGGTGAAGCGACGATAATGGATGCGCGTGGCGGCCTCGCGATGGAAGGAGAGCCAGCGCAGTTCGCTGATGCTCAGGCTCAGGGCCTCGGCCAGTTGCAGCGGCGTATCGAGCGCGGGCAGCTCGTTCTCGGCGGCCCGCTCCTCGGCGTCGGGCAGGTCCCACTTGTCGTGCTCGCCGTTGTCGGTCCAGTGAATGCCATCGCCGAGGAAGACGATGTGGTTGGCCTTGTAAGCCCGCCAGGCGTCTTTGCGGAGGCGGCGGCGCTCCTCGGCCTCGGCCTTGAGCTGCTTCTTGTAAGTGGACAGCTCGCGCTCCGACATGCCGTCAGTCTCGCGCCGTTCCACCAGGAAGCCGCGCTCGCGCAACTGGACGTCGACGTAGGCGTCGATGCCGCCCGCCTGGTTGATGTTGCGCCAGAGAGTGAACAAATCAGTTCGGATAGTGGCCATAGTCACGCTTTGTTGTCACTTGTCATTGGTCACTTGTCATTGGTCACTTGTCATTGGTCACTTGTCATTGGTCACTTGTCATTGGTCACTTGTCACCTGAGTGACAAGCGACAAGTGACGAATGACTACGCAGTGGCGTCGAGATAACCCTTGGCCAACAGCCTGTCGATGCGGGCAAAGTAAGCGTCGCGGGCCTCGTCGATGGTGTTGAAGCGGAGCATTTGCCGGCGCAGGTCGGTGCCGGCGCGGCCCCAGCGGATCTTCAGGTGCTGCCGTTCGAGAGAAAGCTGCATGACTTCCTCGCCCTTGTCGTCGCGTTTGCTGTAGGTGCGTGTCTCGACGACCACGGTCTGACGTGGGTCGCCGTCGCGAGCGCGGCCCGCCTCCTGTTCGGCCCAGGCGATCCGCAGGGCAATCAGGTGCGGGCACGGGCCGTCCTTCAAGCCTTGTTTGCGGAAACCGGGGCAGGTGCACTCGGCCTTCGAGACCTGGCCTTCATCGCCCAGCAGCAGCTGCGGGCGGTAGTCGCGTTTGTCTTCGGTGACGTTGACGCGGCCCGTGAGTTCGAGGCCAGAGCCCGGGATGCGATTTTCCGAGATGATGCGGACTGCCTCGGGCCGCAGGAACAGGTCGTGGGCCACGCGCTCCTTGCGATTGCGATACTCGAGTCGCGCCAGCTCGAGCGGGCCATCCATGACCGGGCGATAGCGATAGACGCCGCAGGCCAAGTCGAACATGAGTCGGCCCTGCTGGCAGCCCTGCTGCAACGCGGCCAGCAGTGTTTCTCCTTGCAGCCCGGTTCCCTGTGCAACCTGTTCGGTGTTGGCCAGCCAGTGCTGGTTCAGATAGCTGCACACGGTCTCGAGCGGCTGCGTCGATGCCGTCTTGCGGGGCAGCAAGAGATCGAAGGTCACCGCCTGCGACCAGTTGGCCGCCGTGAAGCCGGTCAAGCCAAGAGTGATGGTCACGTCGTGGGAGCGCAGGATCCAGAAGCTGGGCAGCCCGCTGCCGAGCAGATGCACGTCGACCTGTTCGACGAAGGGGAGCAACCGGCGGAGCAAGAGCAGACGGCGGCGGCCCCACACGCGCACCACCTTGGCGACCTTGCCCCGGTAAATGTCGGCCGACGAGCGCAGCACGCTTTCCCAGGGCTCGAGGACGACGCGTGGTTTCTCGCCGGGCACGAGTTCGACCCGTAGCCCGCGGCGTTGCCCCTTGCGATCGCCGTTCATTCTGAGTTGCCGGAGCAGGTTATAGAGATCGAGCGGGGCCAGGCTGAAGTTGTCGAGCGGCAAGGTCGTTGCCGATTGCACTTGCAGGAAGCCGCGCAGCCACGAATCGGGAATGGCAATCTGTTTCTCGAGAGCTTCGGTGGTTTCGCGCGTGACCACCTTGACCGATTCGCGGCCAATCGACAGCCTTGTCTGCCGATAGCTGCGCATCTGCTGCAGGCTGTCGAACAGCCCCTTGCTGAAATCGATATTGGTCGTGCCGCAGACGGGCTCGCTGGCCAGTTCCAGGGCGTTGCGTTCCAGCGCGAGCTGCGCGTAGGTGCCCTCGTCTTTGCTGAACACCTCGAAGAGGATGCGGTCCGGATGGACCGAAATGATCGGGTCGAGAATGCAAAACGCTAGTGGGTCATTGCGGAGCAGCCAGGCGAAGTAGGCTTGCTGGGCTTGCCAGAGGCCAAGATTGGCGGACTCGCGTTTGAGCCGTAGGTAGGCCACGTAGGCGCTGCGGTCCTTCGGCACGTAGCGGTAATCGCTCCCCACCACGGCATAGAGCACCGACATGGCCTCACGGAAGCGCAGCGGATGCTTGAGTGTCCCATCGAGCTGGACATTGGGGCGTTGCAAGTTGCCGTACAGCGCGAGCGCCGCGGCCCCTTCGTGGCCAACGACCTGGCTCGGCCCGGCATATGCCAGCTTCACCGAGGTATGCGGGGCAGGCTCAGGTGCCGTCGTTTGTTCAACTTCTTCGTCAGCCATTTTGCGTTGACCTTCGTTATGCGGTCCTAGGACGCGTTCGCATTCTCCGCAGCAGCGCGAGCTCGCTTGGAGCGGCGCAAGCCGCGCCAGGCTTCTTTCCGCAACTCCTCGGGCTCAGACGATGATTTGCCTACCTCGACGAGCTTGGCCTCGGCAGTTTCGTCGGCCAGCCGGGCCAGTCCTTCGACGGCGCCGAGCCGTGTATCGAGGGGCAACTGGCGATTGTCGACCACCGCGGCCAGCCCATCGCGATCATGCTGCGCGATCAAGTGGGGCAGGGCCACACCCTGATAATGCAACTGGCCTGCGGCGCTGCGCAAGGTCGGCATCAGGTCGATGGACTCGTGCGGGGCGAGTCGACTGATGATGGCGCCGTCGGCGAGCAGCTTTGGTGCCAGGGCCGCGACCCGTGCTGGACTCTGCCCGGCCAGCGTCTCGGCCGCGAGTGTCCGGACCTCGGGATCGGGTCCAAGGAGCGCCCGTTCGAGGGCCGCCGTGAAGACCGCGCTGGCCGGTGCACGCGACAGCGAGTCAATCGCCTGTCGACGCACCGGTCGATAGTAGGAATCGTCGCCGTGCGCCTCGGCCATCTTCAGGACCGCGTCCCACGCAGCACCAATGCGGCCGGCGGCCCACAACAGGCGTTCCAGGCACGGCGTGACGAGCGTGGTCAGCCGCTGGTCGAGGTTGTTTTCGAGAGCCATGCGATGGCGGCGGCGTTCCCAGACCTCGAACCAGCGCAACAGGGCTTCCCGCAAGGGCTGGGCGGCGTCGGCCGCTTGCGGCCCGGCGCGGCCCAGCAAGTGAGCCGCGAGTTGCACGCTGATTTCGTTGGGATTGGCCAGGGCAGCCCGGGCTTCGGCGCGGGGCAGCTCCGCCCGGTTGAGCAAGCTGATCGTCAACGTCTGGCGGACCCGGTCGATGCAGCGGGGCAGGATCTCGAACATGCGGCGGGCATCGCCGCGCTGCGTCACCCGTTTCAAGGCTTCTTGCAAATCGTCGAAGAACTCGAAGCTCTCGTCGTCGACGGCCACGCGATTGCAGAGCAGGGCATAATCGGGCTCGAGCGATTCGGTTCCCCACAGGCGGCGGGCCGCCTCGAGAGCCACAACCAGCATGTCGGCCGAACCATCCTCGTCGGCGGTGGACGACAGCAGCCTGAGCAAGAGATCGCGCGTGGCCGGATCGTCGTTGTAGCCCAGCAGTTCGATGGCGGTTTCGCGGAAGTGGAAGTTGGGTTCCTCGGCGCGGCGGCGGATCAGTTTCCAACCAGTAGGCGTATCGAGCCAGCGCAGCCCTTTGAGGGCTCCTTCCGCGACGCCGCCCTGGCCGCGGCCCAGGTTCTGCAAGAGCTGGAAGATATCGTCGGCCTTGTCGGTCTTGCCCAGGTGGCCGATGGCCTCGGCGGCGGACTCTTGCAGGGCGTGCCCTTCTTCGTTGGCGAGGCGCAGCAGCGGATCGAGGGCCCGCGCGTCGGCCGATTCGCCCAGGGCAAGCACGGCGCGCTGGCGCATGAAGACGTCTTCGACATAGTCGATGCTGGCGAGCAGGACATTGAGCCCTTCGGCGCGGCCCACCCGGGCCAGCCCTTCCGCTGCCAGCAGCTGCGTGAGCTGATCGCGATGCTGCAGCGCCCGCAACAGGGGCTCCACTGGCGTGCCGCGCTTGCGAATGCGCCAGGCGATCGCTTCGATCACTTGCCGCCGCACGTCATCGTCGGGGTGACTGGTCAGCAGGGCCAGAATCGGATCGACCTCGACGCCGCGCGCCCAGCGAGCCTGCCCAATCAACTCGTAAAGCAGTTCGCTCTCGCCCAGCGTGTAACAGCGATCGAGTACGCGGGCCAGGATCGCGGGCCGGCGCGGATGCTGCATTTCTTCCCAGCGCCGATCGGACCGCTCGTCGTCGGCATCCTCGATGGACTGATCGAAGCCGCTGATGGCAACGAGCGCCTGCAAGACAGGCTGCCGCCACTTGCGTCGGCCCGCGAGCAGCTTGGTAAGCCGCAGGTGGTTGTCTGGGTTGCGGAAAGAGCCCACGCCTTGCAGCAAGGGCTCGACCAGCGCGGTGCCGCCGGGATCGTTCTCGAGACGGTCGAGGAAAGCGTCGGCGGCCCGGGCATCGCCAAGAGTGACCAGGGCATCGATGACGCGGCGCTGAGCGGCCTCTTCCTGCGCCTCGGCCAGCAAGTCGACCAGCGTGCGGAAAGTAGCCGGGTCCTTCTTGCGCGACAGTTCGAGACAGGCGCGCTCGCGAATCTGTGGATCGCGCGAGCCGAGTGCTTGCCGCAAGCCCTCCTGCGCTGCGGGATCCTTGTCGAATTCGGCTGCCAGCCAGGCGACGGCTTGCTTGCGCAACGGTGCATAGCCGGACGACAGGGCCTGTGTGGCCACCGGGATCGTGCCGCGCGGGCCGCTCAGCAACTTGGCTGCCTCCAGGGCCAGGTTGTCGTTGCGCGTCTGCATGACCTGGACGAGCACAGCTTGCCCTTCGGTGGACTGCGCTTTCCCCGAAAGGAGTTCCAGTCCTTTGATGCCGAGATCGGTGTGCCCCGTTTCGAGAGCTTCGCTGCCCAGGACGGCCCCTTCGAGTCCAAGTTGCTGGAGGTGTTCGAAGGCTTGCATGCGCACATCCTGATGCGGATCGCGCAGGGCTTGCAGAAAGACGGGCCGCGCCGCCGCCGCAAACGCGGGCTCTTGCTTCGCCAGGGCAAGGATGCGGTGCAGGGCCGTCTGACGCACGCGGATAATCGCAGCCCCCATACTCGGGTTGTCGGTGCTGCCCTGTTCGCGGACCAGACCGACATAAGCACCGAAGGCCAGTTGCAGGAGCTGATCGCGTGTAAACCGGGCGGCCGCGGGCTTCTTGTCACGGGCCGCTTCGAGCGTCCTGGCGATCTCGGGCCCGTAACGCCGCGCGTGCAGCTTCCACGCCTGATCGAAGGCTGCCTGCTCGCGGGCCGATAGATGCCGCAGCAACATGGCGGTGCGTGCCCGCGTCTGCGGCGTGGCCCGTACGATCAGGCGCGCGAAAGTAGCAATGATGTCTGCGCCGATCTTCCAGGCCGGGTTGTCTCCCTTGTCGTTGCAGAGATGAACGACGAAGCGCAGAAAGGCTTCCGGGCTGGAAAACGCCTCGAGGGCACGCGCCGCCGACAGCCGCACGCGCGGCATCCGCGATGACAAGCAGGCCAGACAGCGCGTCGGCACACCTTCGTTGGCTTCGAGCTCCGCGAGCATCAGCAGCAGCAACGTCAGTTGCCGCACAGCTTCGTTGCTGTCGTCGAGACGGAAGACGAGCTGTTCCTCGCCGGCAACGCCCAGCGCCACGCCGGCGGCGAGCTGCTCTTCCGCTGGCAGTCCAATGGAAGTGCGGCCAAAGACCAGCGAATGAACCGAAGCATCGCCGCAAAAAGCCAGCCCGAGTGCTGCTCGCTGCTTGACTTGCGGATCAGCATGTTGCAAGGCTTTGCGGAGCGTTTCGAAGGTGTCGGGCCGGCAGGACCATATCAAGACATCCGCCGCCGCCGCGCGCAGAGACTGGTGCGGGCTATCGAGCAAAGGGACGATGGCGGCCCGGGCCGCAGGATCGCCCAGGACAGCGAGTCCATCGAGTGCTTGTTTGGTGAGCTCCAGCCACTCGGCCCGGAAGGCTTCCTGTTCGGGTTCCGGGGTGGTGACGACCTTGACCAAGGGGGCGAGCGCGGCCTGCAAGCCGGCGCGGGCCAGGGCACGGGCCGCCTGTACACGCACGTCTTCGTGCTCGCTCTGGAGTGCATTGACGACGACCCCCTCGGCGTCTTCCCGGATCAGGGCCGCAAGAGCGTGCAGGCGAACTTGCTTGTCGCGATCGGCGACCGCGCGCAACAAGAGTTGCTGGGACTCGGCCGTGTGTTTCTTGGCTAGGCCGTCGATGGCCCGCAGGCGCGTGTCGGCATACTGCGAGAGCAGGGCTGCCTGCAACGGCTCGAGGTCCTTCTTCTTTTCGGTGGCGAACTGGAACGCCTCGCCGCGCAGG
>JBFWSD010000214.1:0-8413 GCA_050248575.1 Gemmataceae bacterium | reverse complement strand
GATGATCGCCGTCATCAGAATCGGGTTGAGCAGTGACCAGCCCATGCCCAGCAGCGAGCGGCGGTAGCGCGTGCGCAGGTCGATCCGCACCAGCGACATCCAGAAGTAGCGATAGTTCCAGACTGAATTGAGATAGGCCAGCATGCGAGGACTCCGTTCCGCCGCGCTCCGGTGCCGGTCATTTCTTAGCAGAGGCAACGTCCGGGTGTCAACGCAGAGAAAATCTTTCGCTCCTGCTTCTTGCCCAGACTGCCTCGCCGTGCATCCTGGGGACTCGGATTGCAAAAGCGACGGCCAGGAAGCAAGATGTGCCCGAGCCCGAGTGGCGGACGGAACTGCCACCCGGGCCATGGACTCTACAGAGAACAGGCATGGCTGAGATCATTCTCGACAACGTTGACCTCACCTTCCGTGTCCGCAAGCAGGGAAGGGTGACGCTCAAGGAATTCCTGGTCCGCCACCTCTATCGTGAATCGGTGAATCCCTTCATCGAAGTACAAGCACTGCGGAATGTCTCACTCGAGCTCCGGGATGGCGATCGTCTGGGAGTGATCGGCTTCAACGGGGCCGGCAAGAGCTCGCTGCTCAAGGTGCTGGCCGGCGTCTACACGCCCACGCAGGGGGCGCGCCAAGTTCAGGGGCGCATCAGCTCGCTCTTCGAGATTGCCCTCGGCTTCGAGCCCGACAGCAGCGGCTACGAGAACATCTACTTCCGGGGCTACCTGCAAGGAGAAACACCGCAGAGTATCCGCGCCAAGGCGGAGGAAATCGCCGAATTCAGCGAGCTCGGCGACTTCCTGTCCATGCCCGTGCGCTACTACTCGGCGGGCATGATGCTGCGCCTGGCCTTCTCGATTGCCACCGCCTGCGATCCGGAAATCCTCCTCATCGACGAAGTGCTCAACGCCGGCGATCGCGTCTTCCAGATGAAGGCCCGAAAACGCATGCGGCAGATGATCAACAAGGCCAAGGTGCTGGTAATGGTCAACCACGACCTGGAGGCGCTGCGACAGAATTGCTCACGCGGCCTCTGGCTGGAGAAGGGCCGGATCCGCATGCTCGGTCCGATGGCGGAGGTGACCCAGGCCTATATCGAAGCGGTGGAAGCCATGGGCCCCCATCGACCGGCCATGAAACTGACCAGTGCCGCCTGACCCGAACTCCCCGTCTGCCCTGATAGTTCGCTTTCCCATCAGGTTGCCGTTTGCCGCTCGCCTTCGATCTTCTCGAGGGCTGCACGCAAGGTGTTCGCCAGCTCATCGAGTCGAAACGGCTTGCTGATGAAGCCGAGCACGCGCTGATGCTCGAGCTCGGGCACATCCTCGGCGAAATAGCCGCTGGCAAAGAGCACGTGAATGGCCGGATCGATTTCCAGCAGTTTCCAGAAGACGTCGCAGCCCGACAGGCGAGGCATGGTCAGGTCGAGGATCACCAGGTCGATGCGGTCGCGCTCGCGCTGGAAGAGCTCGATCGCTTCGAGACCGTCCGCGGCGAGAAGGGCGTCATAGCCCAGGCTGGCCAGCAGGTTGCGGGCAAATTCGCGAATGAGCGGCTCGTCGTCAGCAACCAGGATGGTCTGCCGCCGCGGCGCATGCGGAGCTGGTGCATGCTGGCGTCGGCCCAGCTCGGGCGCCGCCACGGGGATCTCCCCCGACAGGTAATAGCGGGGCAAGTACACGTCGAAGCGGGCACCTGGCACGACGTCGCCGTGACACTCGATCCAGCCACGATGCCGTTCGGCGATGCCGTAGGCAAGGGCCAGTCCCAGCCCGGGATTGGCGGTTGCTTGCTTGGTGGTGAAGAAGGGCTCGAAGATGAACGGCTCGAGGTCGGCGGGGATGCCTGGCCCAGTATCACGGATGCGCAGACGAACATGATCGCCGGCCCGCACGTTGCCGGGACGGACGGACACGCTGGCCTCGTCGATCGAGACGTTATCGGATTCAATGTGGATGATGCCGCCGCGCGGCATGGCCTCGGCGGCGTTTTGACACAGGTTGAGAATGAGCTGGTGCAACTGGAGCGGATCGCCCCGAACGCTCCAGAGGTTGGGATGGCCGTCGAACTGAATACTCAGTTCGGGCCGGGCACGATGGAGCTCTTCGAGAATGGGCGGAGTCTCGGCATTGAGATCGAGCACGTCGAGGTGGAGAGCCGTCTGCTGCGAGAACAGCAAGAGCTGGCGGACCAACTCGGCGGCCCGCACGGCGGCGTCTTCGGCATCCTTGAGGTTGGCGTGGTTCGGGTCGCTGGCGGGCAAGTTGCTCAACACCAGTGAAGTGTTGCCCATGATGACGGTGAGCAGATTGTTGAAATCGTGAGCAAGGCCGCCGGCGAGCCGCCCGACCGAGGCCATCTTTTCATTGGCGTGGCGGTGCTCTTCGTGCTGGCGGCGCATCTCGTCAGCCTGCTGTTTTTCGGAGATGTCGCGAAACACCACGGCGAAGCCGGCGAACTGTTCCCCATCGATGGGAGAAATAGTCCCCTCGACGGGAATGTCGCGTGTGCGCGAAACGAGTACGGAATCGACGGGCAAGGCGACCGGGCGGCCGCCGCGCAAGGCGCGCGCCGTGGGCAGAGCGACCTCACCGGTCTGGGCATTCATGACCCGGAAGACGTCCTGGAGGTCGCGGCCCGCCACTTCGATCTGGGGGTGGCCTATCAGTTTCTCGGCCTGTGCGTTGAGCAGCCGCACGGCCCCCTGGGCATCGGTGGCGATCACGGCATCACCGATGGAACGCAGGAGGGTGCTCAGCCATTGCTGGGTTTCCTTGAGCTTGCGTTCGGTGCGATGTCGATAGACCGCGACTTCGATGGCGGTGCGCAGTTCCCGTTCCTGGTAGGGCTTGAGGAGATAGCCATAGGGTTCAGTGACCTTGGCTCGTTGCAGAGTTTGATCGTCGGCGTAGGCGGTGAGAAAGATGACCGGCACATCGTGACGTTGTTTGAGCCGCGTGCAAGTCTCGACGCCGTCCATGTCCCCTTGCAACATGATGTCCATGAGGACCACGTCGGGAGGAGCCGCGGCGGACTTCTGCAGCGCCTCTTCGCCCGAGGCGGCGACGCCTGTCACGGAGTAGCCCATGCGTTCGAGGCGATGGGAAATGTCACGAGCGACAATCCGTTCGTCTTCCACAAGTAGGATATGCGTGGACATCTGCATCCTCGGAGCTGGTCCTTGATGTCGATTCAAGATAAGGTGCAGTTCTGGTGCCAAACCAGTTCACACCGCGCGAGTCCCCCTCGAGGTGAACGGGGCAGCGTGACATCAACGCCGCCGCCGTGCCTCGACTTCGTGAAAACGGACACGAAACGTTGTGCCATTCCCTGCCTCGGCAGCAATCGTGCCGCGTAGTTGTTCAGCAAGTGTGGCGACAAGTTGCAGTCCAAGCGAACGTACCTGGCGGAAATCGACCGGGCCGGGCAGACCTCGCCCGGTATCGCTGACGCAAAGTTCGTATTCGCGCGGACCCTGCGCCCGCAATTGCACGCGCACCTTTCCCGCGCTGCCCTTGGCAAAAGCGTGCTTGAGCGCGTTGGACACCAGCTCGTTGACAATCAGCCCGCAGGGGATGGCGGTGTCCACGCTCAAGTAGACCTCGTCGACTTGCGTGTCGAGTGTGATTCCCTGCGCTTCCAGGGCCAGCGAGTGGGCAAGTTGCCCGGTCAAGGTGCGCAAGTATTCGGCGACGTCGATCTTGCCCAGGTCCGGGGCGGCATAGAGCATCTCGTGCGTCAGGGCCATGGAACGGACGCGATTCTCCGTGTCGCGGAATAGCTTGCGGGTTGACTCATCGACAAGCTGCTCGGCTTGCAGCCCGAGCAGGCTGATGATGACCTGCAGGTTGTTCTTGACGCGGTGCCGCACTTCCTGCAGCAAGAGCTCTTTCTCGACCAGCGTGTTCTTGAGCCGCAGCTCGGCCTGCTTGCGCTCGGTCAGATCGCGGAGGAAGCAGCGGCTGTGCACGAAGCGCTGGCCTTCCCAGAAAACATTGGCATCGATGAGCAGGTGTTTGAGCTGGCCGTCGCGGCAGCGCAGCGAGGTTTCGAAGTCGCGCACGGTCTCGTTGCGTCTCAGCCGAGCAAGCAAGTCATCAATCAGGTCGGGCTCGGGGTGGAAACCAGCCAGGCGACGGCCAATCAGTTCCTCGTCGGGATAGCCCAGGAGTTCGACGGTGGCCCGGTTGGCCCACAGGATGACCCCGTCCGCGGAAAGCCATTGGAGCCCGAGCGGGGCGTTCTCGGCGAAATCGGCGAGTTCGCGTTCGCGGCGGCGCAGCTCGCAGCGCTGTTCGTCGAATAACCTCCGCCAGGTGGCTTTCTCGATGACATTGGCGACGATGCGACAAAGCGCACGCGGCGTGAGCAGCCCCTTGGGCACGTAATCGCTGATCCCCTTGGCCATGGCCTCGACCGCCACGGTTTCGCTTCCTTGCCCGGTGATCATGACGATGGGGGGCTCATGATCGGGCGGACTGGCGCGCAAGGCTTCCACGAACTCGAAGCCGTCCATGTCGGGCAGCCAGTAGTCGAGCAACACACAATCGGGTGCGTGGGTGCGCAAAAGATAAAGCCCCTCTTTGCCTGTTCCGGCCTCGACGTAGAGATAGTTGCCGGCGCTGTTGTTGAGGAAACGGCAAAATGTCTCCCGATCCTGGCGGCAGCCATCGACGAGCAAGATGCGATACGGAGGGCCGCCGCCCATGTTAGTTCCTCTTCTCGACCGGGCGACACTGCGAGTCTTGGTCGAATCGGGACAGAGCATCCACGGCGGACGGGAGGTCTTGTTCGGAGTATAGAACATGAAGCGTTGCGCGTTTCGGGAAAACCCCACGCGGGACAGGAAATACACTGTCGTTTGCGAAACTGTGTTATTTGCGTGAGAGCCTGCTGCCAGGTCAATCCCTGATCTGGGCAAGGAGCTGCGCAATCAGCGTGCTGTTGCTCAGATTTGCGACTCGACAAAGCTGGCAATCGCCTCGATGGCTTGCCGCCAGTTGTCTTCCTGCGTGGCCCCTGAAGACTTGCGCGGCTTGAAGCTATGATCGCCGTCGGTGAGCCAACACAACTTCACACTACTGGAAAGTGAGTAGTGGCTCACTTCATCCTTGGTGCCGAAAGGATCGCGCTCCCCTTGGAGGATGAGCGTCGGCGTGCGGATCCCTTCGAGATGGGCAATGCGCAGCTTGTCGGGTTTGCCGGTGGGATGGAAGGGGTAGCCGAGACAGATGAGGCCAACAGGCTCGAGTTCATCGGCAACCAGGCTGGCGATACGGCCCCCCATCGACTTGCCGCCGATGAAGAGGTTTTTCGTACCGAGTTCTGCCACCACCGCATGCCAGGTCTGGCGCAGCACGGGTTCGCGGTCCGGTGGGCCCGACTTGCCTCGCTGACGGCGGGCAGCCATGTAGGGAAATTCGAAACGCACCACGCGCAGCTTGTGCTTGGCCAGCCCGGCGGCGAAGGCGTTCATGAAGTCAGAGTCCATGGCCGCGCCGGCGCCATGGGCCAACGCAATCGTGGCCCGCGCGTTGCTGGGGCCATCGCTGAGAAATGCAGGCGGAGAGTCCATTGCAAAGGTCTACTACAAGGCAGCTGTCAGCCCGCCGAGCGGCGTTCTTCCTGCAACTGGTTGAGCTTGTTGTACAGCGTCTTCAGGCTGATGCCCAGTTCCTTGGCGGCGGCCGGCTTGTTCTTCGGGTACTTGTCGACCACGCGCAAGATGTGTTCCATCTCGACGTCGTGAAGCGTGCGCTCGCCGCCGCTCGGGGCCGCTGCGCTGGCCGGTGCATTCGCGCCTGCCGAAGGGCTGCCTGCGGACGACAGGCTCAAGGTGGCGGGCCGCGGCGCGGTCCGCACATGATGCGGCAAGTGCTGCGGCGTGATCAGCCCGCCGCCCGACAGGATGTATGCGTGCTCCATGACATTGGCCAGTTCGCGGACGTTGCCCGGCCAGTCATGTTCGAGCAAGACGTCGATGGCCTCGGCGCCCAGCAGGTTCTGCACCTGATCCACGGGCCGCCGAGCTGCGCGGCTCAACAGATGCCGCGCCAGCGCGGGAATGTCCGAGCGCCGCTCGCGCAGCGAGGGCAAGCGAATCTCGAACGTGTTGATGCGGAAGTACAGATCTTCGCGGAAACCGTCGTCACGAATCATGCCGCGCAGGTCGCGATTGGTGGCGCACAAGACGCGCACGTCGGTGCGAAAGGGCTCGGTGTCGCCCACGCGGCGCAGCTCGCCCGACTCCAGGAAACGAAGTAGCTTGACCTGGATGTTCTTGTTGAGCTCGCCCACTTCGTCGAGGAAGAGCGTGCCGCCGTTGGCGACCTCAAAGAGCCCCTTGTGATCGCGATCGGCGCCGGTGAAGGCGCCCTTGCGGTGGCCGAACAGCTCGCTCTCGACGAGGTTCTCGGAGAGCGCGCCGCAGTTGACCGGAATGAAGGGCATGTCGGCGCGTTTGCTCTGCTGATAGATGGTGCGGGCCGCCAGCTCCTTGCCCGTGCCGGTATCGCCCAGAATCAGCACCGTCGAATCGGTGGGAGCCACCGTGGAGATCAGTCGATGCACTCCCTCCATGGCGGGCGAGTTGCCCACCAGGATGCTCGGCCCTTCCGCAGCGTGCACGCGGCTCTGCAGGGCAATGTTCTTGTTCTTCAGGTTGCGCTTCTCGACAATCTTGTGCAGCAGGGCCTCGATCTCGGCCAGCTTGCAGGGCTTGGTGATGTAGTCGAACGCGCCGAGGCGAACCGCGTCGATGGCGGTCTCCATGCTGGCGTGGCCCGTCATGACGATCGCTTCGGTGTCGGGCGAAACGGCCTTCAGCCCCTCGAGCACCTCGATGCCGGTCATGCCGGGCATACGCAGGTCGAGAATGGCCGCGTCGAAGGTGCTCTTCTCCAGGGCCTTGAGGGCAGCCCGCCCATCCGGGCAGACCACGACCTCGTGCCCCAGTCTTGGCAACTCCGAACGCATGAATTCCTGAAGCGACTTCTCGTCGTCGGCAAACAGGATTCGCAAGCTGTTATGCGGCGACGTGCCCAAACGACCCCTCCTTGACGGGCTCGGACGACGAGCTCAGGTTGCGCAACGGGAGGCGGACCGTGAAGGTGCTCCCCTTGTTGAGTCCTGCGCTCGTGGCCTCGATTTCCCCTCCGTGTCCACTGATGATCCGATGGCTGATGGACAGCCCCAGACCGGTCCCCTTGCCGGTGCGGCTGCGCGTGTAGAAGGGCTCGAATATGTTCTCGAGCACCTCGGCGGTCATACCGCAGCCGGAGTCGGCAAACTCGAGGACGGCCATGCCGTCCCGTTGTCCCAGGGCGATCCTCAGCGTGCCCCCTTCTACCATGCTGTCGAGGGCATTCACGACGAGATTCAGCACGACCGACTTGATTTCCGGCCCGTTGACCCAGGCCACCACCTTGCCCGCCGGCTCGAACGAGATCGACTTGCCCTTGCTGTTCTCCAGGTGGGCCGTGATATCGAGCACCGACTGGATGGTCTCGGCCAGGTTGGTCGGTTCGCGGCTGCGTTCGCTGCCCCGGCTGAACTCGAGCAGCCGTTGCGTGATCTCCTTGCAGCGAAACGCTTCTTGCTGAATCATGTTCAGGTAGCGGTTGACCACTTCCCGTTCGTCGCTGCCCGGCGGCGCGCCGTGCCCGGGCTGAAGCAACGTGGTCAACCGTTGTTCCAGGGCTTCGCTGCAGAAGGCGATGCTGGCCAGCGGGTTGTTGATCTCGTGGGCCACGCCCGCAGCCAGGAAACCCACGCTGACCAGTCTTTCCGACCGCACCAGTTGCCGGCTGCGTTCGTTGACTTGCTGGGCCAGGTCGCCATAAATATCGCGCAAGCGCGCCGTCATGTCGTTGAACGTCCGGGCCAGGTCTTCCAGCTCGTCGCCGGAATGCACGTCAATGCGATGCTGGAAATCCCCCTGGGCCAGCTTGCTGGCGCCTGCCTCCAGGTCGCGGATGGGATAGAAGACCCAGCCATAGAAGAAGCGCAGGAGCGAGCAGAGCAGTATGGTGCCGACGATGCTGACGGAGCAGGTGATCCAGATGGAGACGCGGTAGTCGTCGCGGGCCTTGAGGCTGCGGGCGCCCATGTCTTGATAGATGGCGTCGCGCAGATCGCCCGAGGTGCGGTTCAGGTTGTTGATGGCCGCGTTCACGGCCGGGTCGTCGAGCGGCGATTGCCCCAGGCCACGGCTGATGCGCGGGGCAAAGAAGTGGTTGATCGCCTCTTCCAGGTCGCCGAAGTAGCCCCGCAGCGCTTCCACCTGCACCGATTCGTTGAAGCCGCGATCGGGATCGCGCTTATGCACGATGGTGTCGATCAGCCTCTCTTCATATTCCTTGAGCGTTTTCTTGGCCGAGGCGATGGCCTGCTGCCAGCGGGGCAGCTGGCCGGGGCC
>JBFWSD010000213.1:0-8427 GCA_050248575.1 Gemmataceae bacterium | reverse complement strand
GACGAACACCAGGCGGTCCGCTCCGGGGCCGGGCTCTTCGACATCAGCCACATGGGCCGGCTCCAGGTTGGCGGCCCGGATGCGCTCGATCTCATCCAGCACGTTTACACCAACAACGCCGCTACCTTGAAAGTGGGCCAGGTTCGCTACGGCCTGGTGTGCAACTCGCGCGGCGGCATTCGCGATGACGTGCTGGTTTACCGTTGGCCCCACGATTACTCCATGGTGGTCAACGCCTCCAATCGCGAGAAGATCCTCAGCTGGCTGGGCGAACATCAGGGTGCCCGCGATGTTCAGGTTGTCGATCAGACCTTCGACACATGCATGATCGCCGTGCAGGGCCCCAAAGCCATCGAACTTTGCAAGGGGCTGACCGAAGCCGATCCTTCGGCGCTGGGTTACTACTTCGCGACTGCCACCAAATACCAGGGCGAACCGTGCATCCTTAGCCGTACCGGCTATACGGGTGAAGACGGCGTCGAGCTGAGTGTCGGCAAGAAGCTGGGAACAGCCCTCTGGGAAGAACTGATCAAGCGCGGCGCCGTGGCCTGCGGGCTGGGGGCGCGCGACACGCTCCGGCTGGAAGCGGCCATGCCCCTTTACGGCCACGAACTGAATGAAGACATCGACCCCTACCAGGCCGGACTGGCCTGGGCCGTCAAGCCCGACAAGGGGGAGTTTCTCGGCAAGGACGCGATGCTCCGCCGCAAGGCCGATCCGCAACTCAAGCAGCGGGTTGGACTGGTCCTGGAAGGCAAGCGGATTGCCCGTGAAGGGGCCTCGGTGCTGGACAGCAACAAGGAGATCGGCCACGTGACTTCCGGCACCTTCGCGCCCACGCTGGCGCGGACGATTGCCATGGCCTATCTCGATCCCGAACATGCGGTGACGGGCAGCGAATGCGTCGTTGACCTGCGCGGCAAGACGGTGCCGGCGCGGGTGGTGCCGTTGCCTTTCTACCGTCGACCGAAGTAAATTTCCAGGCGGCCCGCGCGGGCTCTCGATCGCAAAGGAGCGAATTCAACCATGGACCCGAAGAAGCTTCGCTACAGCAAGACCCACGAGTGGGCCGTCATCGATGGCGACACGTGCACGCTGGGCATCACCAAGCACGCCGTGGACCAGCTCACGGACGTCGTCTATATCGAGCTGCCCGAGGTGGGCGATCACGTCTTCAAGAACGAGAGCTTCGGCGAGATCGAGTCGGTCAAGGCCGTGGCCGATCTCTACTCCCCCATCGACGGCGAGGTCATTGCCATCAACGAGAAGCTGGTCGACGACCCGACCAAGATCAGCGGCGACCCGTACGGCAAGGGCTGGATGGTCAAGATCAAGGTCGAGCCCGGCGCCAATCTCGACCACCTGATGACGCTCGAAGCGTACGAGAAGCAGATTGCCTCGGAAGAACATTGAGCTGCCCAAGGATGGAGGCCCCGCCATGCGTGCCGCCAGCCGAATCACGCGCAAGCCGAAGCAGCCCGCGGAAAGCGGGCAGCAACCTCTGTTATTGCACGGTATCAGCTGGGACGCCTATGAACTGATGCTCGATGCCTTCGCCGAAGAGCGCGTCCGGATGACCTACGACAGGGGCGATCTCGAATTGCTTGGGCCCAACATGGGCGACGGATTCATCGACTGTGGGCCAAGAAAGAATATCGCCAGGCCAAGAAGAGCGGATCTTTACCGTTCTTGCCGATCGACGAGTTCTACCAGTTTCTCTGCGACACCCAGGAGCTGACGGAATTCGAGCTGAGCATCGAGTTTCGCAAGTGGATCAAGAAGAACATTTCGCCCGACGCCAAGAATTGACAGAAGGAGCTTTCCTTGTCGTACGTCCTGAACACTCCCGAAGATCAGCGGGCCATGCTGGAACTCATCGGGGCCAAGTCGATCGACGACCTGTTCCGGTGCATTCCCGAGACGGTGCAGCTGGGCCGCCCGCTCGAGGTGCCGCCGGCCCTCTCCGAGATCGAGCTCAGCCAGCACATGCAAGAGCTGGCCGCCATGAACCGGGCCGCCGACAGCGCCGTCTGCTTCCTGGGAGGCGGGGCTTACGACCACTTCATTCCCGCCGTGGTCGATGCCGTCTCGAGCCGCAGCGAATACTACACCGCGTACACTCCCTACCAGGCCGAGGCCAGCCAGGGCAGCCTGCAAGCGTTCTTCGAATTCCAGTCGCTCATCTGCCAGCTCACCGGTATGGAGGTGGCCAACGCCAGTCTCTACGATGGCGGCTCCGCCGTGGCCGAGGCGGCCCTCATGGCCATGTCCATCAACAACCGCTCCGGCAAGGTGCTGGTTGCCGAAAGCGTCCATCCTGAATACCGCGCCACGCTCGATACCTACCTGGTCAACCTCGAACCCAAGCAACAGGTGTTGCCCACGCCGCAGGGTTACCTCGATCCGGCCGATCTCGAGAAAGCGATCGACGATCAGACGGTGTGCGTCATCGTGCAGCACCCGAATTTCTTCGGCTGCCTGGAAGAGGTGGAGGAACTGGCTCGGATCGCGCATGAGAAGGGCTCGCTCTTTGTCGTCAGTTTCGACCCGATCAGTCTCGGGCTGCTCAAGCGGCCCGGGCAGTACGGTGCCGATATTGCCATCGCCGAAGGGCAGTGTCTGGGCAATCCGCTCGTGTTCGGCGGCCCATACCTGGGCATCCTGGCTTGCCGCGAAGAATATGTCCGCAAGATGCCGGGCCGCCTGGTCGGGCAAACGGTCGACCGCAACGGCAAACGCTGCTGGGTGCTGACGCTGCAGACGCGCGAACAGCACATTCGCCGCGAAAAGGCGACCAGCAACATCTGCACCAATCAGGGGCTATTCGCTCTGCGCGCGGCGGTTTACCTGGCTGCCCTCGGGCCGCAGGGTTTGAAGCAAACGGCCGAGCTGTGCACGCGCCTGGCCCATTACGCGGCCGACAAGTTCGCCAAGCTGCCCGTGGTTTCACGCATCCGCTTCGATCGACCATTCTTCAAGGAGTTCACGATCGAGCTGGACATCGACAAGGTTGGCACGGTGACGAATGCGCTGCCCTACTTGCTCAAGGCGGGCTACCACGCCGGGCTGGCCCTCGAACGCTGGTATCCGTCACTGGCGGGTTGCCTCACGGTGGCCGTCACCGAAAAGCGGACCAGGAACGAGATCGACGGCCTGGCCACTGCTCTCACGCAGCTAGGGATGCCCGCGTCGTCGTGGTCGAATGTTCGGGAATCGGTGAAGCACTAGGCAGAGACTCGCCCGATGCCGTTCCCGTTTGATGCGACGCTGAAGGAACTGGTCCGCAATCACCCGGCGGATTTCGAGGCGGCCTTCGGCCTGAAAGGGCCAGGCCCGGCGGTGGCCGTCAACGTCGATCTGTCGACCATCTCGGCGGCCACCGATGTGGTGCTCGCCTATGGCGAACCTCCCACGGCCCTTGTGGATCTGAACTTTCAGGCGAGTCGGGATAGCGAACTCGTTTCCCGGCTCTTGCTGTATAATGCACTCCTGCACCACCGTTACCAGGTACCGGTCCATTCCCTGGTGGTGCTGTTGCGCGAGGTGGCGAACAGCTCCGACCTGACCGGTAAGTATCATTACCGTGTGCAAGGGAAGGGCAAGGTGCAGTTTGACTATGAAGTGGTTCGGTTGTGGCTGCAGCCGGTACGAAAGTTTTTGAAGGCCGGGCCGGGTGTGTTGCCCCTGGCTGTACTGGCTCGGCTGCCTGCCCGCGCGCCGCAAGAGGTCGAGCTGTCCCACGTCGTTCAGAAGATGGGCGCAAGATTCGCTCGGGAAACGGCTCCGGCAGAGGCAGGCCGACTTTTGACTTCGGCTTTTATACTCACCGGGCTGAGATTGCCCCGCGAAGGGGCTGTTGAGCTATTCAAAGGAGCGATTGCCATGGAAGAATCGACCACCTATCAGTACATCCTCGAAAAAGGGCTGCAACAAGGGCTGCAACAAGGCGTCCAGCAAGGCAAGGTGGCGGAAGCGCGCAACATACTCTTGCGCCTGGGCACGAAGTTCATCGGCGAACCTGATCGGGCAGCCACCAACCGGCTCGAACAGATCGAGGATCTGGAACGACTTGAACTCCTGCTCGAGCGCGTGGACCGGGCTGCCTCCTGGCAAGAACTGCTCGCCTCTCCTCCGGAAAGCTGATTCATGGCACGTACACGCTTTGCACCTAGCCCGACGGGCTATCTCCACATCGGCGGTGTTCGCACGGCGTTGTTCTGCTGGCTGTTTGCCCGCAAGCACGGCGGGCAGTTCATCCTGCGTATCGACGACACCGACGCGCAGCGAAATGTGGAGGCTGCCCTCGCCCCCATCCTGCACGGCTTGAAATGGATGGGCATCAACTGGGACGAGGGGGCCGAGATCGACGGCCCGCATGGGCCCTATTACCAGTCAAAGAAACTCGAGCGCTATCAAGAAGCCGCCAAGACACTCCTCGACAAGGGCCTGGCCTATCACGACTATGCCACTACCGACGAGATCAAGGTGGAGCGTGAGACTGCCGAGAAGGAGAAACGCGTCTTTCTCTACAGCCGTAACTGGATGGCGGATACACCCGAGAAACGCAAGAAGTTCGAGGCCGAGGGCCGCGCCGGCGTCGTCCGGCTGAAGATCCCGCGCGAGGGCTTCTGTGAATTCAACGACCACATTCGCGGCGCGATGAAGGTCGCCTGGGAGAGCGAGCAGGATCATGTCATCCAGCGCGCTGACGGCACTTGCCTCTATCACCTGGCCAGCGTCGTCGACGATTTCGACATGAAGATCACCCACGTGATCCGGGCCGAGGAGCACCTGTCCAACACGCCCAGGCAGATCTTCATTGCCCGGGGGCTAGATTACCCGCTGCCCGAGTATGCCCACGTTCCCTTCGTCGCCGAGCCGGGCAGCAAGAACAAGCTCAGCAAGCGCAAGATCGACAAGTATCTCAAGAACGCCGACTTCAAGAAGATCTACGAGCATGGCCATGCCATCGCCCAGAAGATCGGGCTGACCACGTCGGCCGAGACCTTCAACCCGGTGATCGTCGACTTCTTCGAGCAGGTCGGTTACCTGCCCGAGGCAGTGGTCAACTACCTGGTGCTGCTGGGCTGGTCGCTCGACGACAAGACCGAGTTTTTCACGCGCGCTGAGATGATCCGGCATTTTTCGCTCGAGCGTGTCAACAAGGCGGCGGCCAGCTTTGACACGGCCAAGCTGATGGCGTTTCAAGAAAAGTACATGCGCGAGCTGCCCGTCGACCGCAAGGTGGAGCTGGCGCTGCCTTTTGTAGAAAAGGCGAAGTTCGTCACTGCCCTCGACGAGGCCGCAAGGGCCAAGGTCCGCGCCATCATCGAAGCCGCGGGCGACCGCATCCGCGTGGCCGGCGACATCCTCGACTACGACGACTTCTTCATCGTTGCCGACCAGCTCGTCTACGACGACAAGGCATTCGAGAAGCGTATCAAGAAGCCGCCCGAGGCTGTCGGCCTGCTCAAGAAGTTCCGTGGCCAGCTCGCGTCGGCAACCGCCTTCGACGCCGCCGCGCTCGACAAGCTGCTCAACGACTGGGTCGCCGCCGAAGGCATCCAGGTCGGGCAGATCATCCACGCCCTGCGCGTGGCCGTCACGGGCAAGGCGGTCGGTTTCGGCCTGTTCGAGACGCTCGCGATTCTGGGCAAGGAGGCGTGCCTGGCCCGCATCGACCGGGCCCTGGCGCGAACCTGAGCCCGGCGCACGGGTCACTTCGATTGTTCGATTCTCCGCGCGTGGAATATGATAAGAGCAGAACGGCTTCAGGGAGAAGCCGCGCAACCGGGCGTTGCTCGAAGGAAAGCCACCGAATGTCAAGCGAACCCACACCCACTACCCGCAACTTCATCGAGGAAATCGTCGAGGAGGATGGCCGCACGGGCAAGTTCCAGGGCCGCGTGCACACCCGGTTTCCGCCCGAGCCCAACGGCTATCTGCATATTGGCCACGCCAAATCGATCTGCCTCAATTTCGGCCTTGCCCTCAGGTATGGCGGCAAGTGCAACCTCCGCTTCGACGACACCAACCCCACCAAGGAAGAAGTCGAGTACGTCAACTCGATCATGGAAGACGTGCGCTGGCTCGGCTTCGACTGGGAAGACCGCCTCTTCTACGCTTCCGATTACTTCGAACAGCTCTACGAATGGGCCGTCCAGCTCATCAAGGCGGGCAAGGCCTACGTGTGCGACCTGACCTCGGAACAGGTTCGCGAGTATCGCGGCACGCTCACCAGCCCGGGCAAGAACAGCCCGTATCGCGACCGTTCGGTGGAAGAGAACCTCGACCTGTTTCAGCGCATGCGCAAGGGCGAGTTCCCCGACGGCAGCCGTACGCTGCGGAACAAGATCGACATGGCGCATGCGAATCTGAACATGCGTGACCCGGTGATGTATCGCATCTTGCACGCCGAGCATCATCGCACCGGCGACAAGTGGTGCATCTACCCGATGTACGACTACGCGCACGGGCAGTCGGACTCGATCGAGAAGATCACGCACTCGATCTGCACGCTGGAGTTCGAGAATCACCGCCCGCTCTACGACTGGTACATCAAGGAACTGGGCATCTACGCGCCGCAGCAGATCGAGTTCGCCCGCCTCAATCTCACTTACACGGTGTTGAGCAAGCGCAAGCTGATTGAGCTCGTGCGCGACAAGCACGTGAACGGCTGGGACGATCCGCGCATGCCGACCATTTCCGGCGTGCGGCGGCGGGGCTACCCGCCCGAGGCGATGCGCAACTTCTGCGAACGGATCGGCGTGGCCAAGTTCAACAGCACCATCGAGATTGGCCTGCTCGAGCACTGCGTTCGCGAGGAACTGAACCGCACGGCCCGGCGCGTACTCGGCATCCTCAATCCCGTCATGGTCGTGATCGACAACTACCCCGACGGGCAAGTCGAAGAACTCGACGCCACCAACAATCCCGAGGACCCCGCGGCGGGCACGCGCAAGGTGCCGTTTTCCAAGGTGCTCTACATCGATCGCGACGACTTCCGTGAAGATCCGCCCAAGAAGTACTTCCGCCTCTCGCCGGGCAAGGAAGTCCGCCTGCGCTACGGCTACTATGTCACCTGTCAGTCCTTCACCAAGGACGAACGCACGGGCGAGGTCACCGAGATCCACTGCACGTACGATCCGGCCACGCGCGGCGGTTCGTCGCCCGACGGCCGCAAGGTACAGGGGACGATCCACTGGTTGTCGGCCCAGCACGCCCTGCAGGCCGAGGTGCGCCTCTACGATCATCTCTTCAGCAAGCCCGACCCCGACAACGTGGCAGAGGGTCAGAACTATCTGATCAACCTCAATCCCAGTTCGCTGGTAAAGGTGACGGCCCTGGTGGAGCCAAGCCTGGCCGGCGCAGCCCCGGGCAGCCGCTTCCAGTTCGAGCGGGTTGGCTACTTCTGTGTGGACCCTGACTCCACGCCGCAGAAGCTGGTCTTCAACCGGATTGTGGGATTGGTGGACACGTGGTCGAAGATCGAGAAGCAAGGACAGGCGAAGAAGTGAGGTCGCGTGCGCGTCACGCCAGCTCGTTGACCAATCTTTCAAAAAATCCCAGTGTGAAAACCAGGCGATGTTCGTCTTGATTGGAAGTTACAATTGCCGGAACACGAACTGTTGTTTGTCAAATCGGGCCAGCAAGTTTTTTTGGAGAATGAGTATTGAGAGGGTGCAACAGGGCCCTTACAATGCAAATAATTGAGCGGCGAGAAGTGAAGATGTGGTAGCCACTTACGAGCAATTCGCAGGGAAAGTAGTTGTAATCGCCCGGACATTGTGATTAGATGTTCGGACTTTGACGGTAGTAGCTAGCTAGTCGGAAATCGGAGAAAGTAGGGACCGGAGTCGCGCAAGGTGAAGGAGCATAGAGGGAGCAGAGCCGTCTGCCCCGAACACCCGCCTTGTCGTTTGCGACGGTTTCACTGTCTGCCTTGAGGCAAGGCGGGCAGTCTCGCCGCTGCTACGTGTAGGCAAGATCAAGAGACGCCAGAGTTTAACTCTCGGGGAAGGACGGCCATGAAGACGACGCAACGACGGAAGCGCCAGGCGGCGCCCGAACAACCTGCATCCATTGTGCCCCCAGCCATCTTCTCGTCAGACCTGCTCACGCCCGAAGAAGAACGTGAACTCCTCACCAATTTCTGGGAATGCAAGAGCGAGCTCGTCCGGCTCATGATCCGGCATTTCCCCCGGCTGCGTTCCCATCGTCCGCCTCTCGAACCCTGGCCGATGGCCCAGTTCATTCGCGAATATTGCGAACCTTCGGTCCGCAAGGTGCCTGCGGTCCGTCGGGTTTTCGATCGTTATATTCATTGCAAGCACCGGCTGGCCAGTGCGAATATCCGGCTTGCCGCCCACGTGGCCAAGCGTTTCCGCCACCACGCCCTGGGTTACGCCGATCTCCTCCAAGAAGCGG
>JBFWSD010000212.1:0-8437 GCA_050248575.1 Gemmataceae bacterium | reverse complement strand
CACGTTGTCCGGATCGAGCTCATGAGCCTTCATGGCGGCCATCTGGGCCTCGCGGTACTTGCCTTCCTTGTAGAACTGCTTGTACTCGCCCATCAGCTTGGCGACGCCTTCGTTCTTCATCTTTTCGGCCTTGGTCAGCTGTTCGCGGACCGCCTGGGCGGTCTTGCCCTCGCGATCGCGCAGGCTGGCCAGGTCCTGCTGCACCTTGAGTGCCTTGAACTGCTCGAGGCGGGCTTCCACCGGCTTGCGGAGCATGGCCACGCGCGACGGATCGAGACCGGTTTCCTCGAGGGAGAGCAGATAGCGTTTGAGCAGCTCGAGAGCTTCCTCGCTGGCGCCGGCCCGGAAGCGTTCGATGGCTTCGCGCTGGGCAGCCAGGCTCTCGTCGCGCATCTTCTGGAACTTGATTTCCTGCATGGCGGCCACTTGCTGAGCGTAGGATTCCGCCGGCTTGAGCTGCTGGGGCTGAGGCGGATCCAGATCGCTGGCGGTGGCCCGGCCCGTGCCGACCGGCTTGACGTTCGGATCGGGGGCAGGACCGTCTGCCCGGGCCAGCGCCTGCTGCATGGTGGGCGTGTTCATGATTTCCTTGAAGCGCTCGAGGTTCTCCTT
Source organism: Gemmataceae bacterium (assembly GCA_050248575.1). Lineage (GTDB taxonomy): Bacteria > Planctomycetota > Planctomycetia > Gemmatales > Gemmataceae > JBFWSD01. The sequence goes on along the minus strand of JBFWSD010000212.1, from coordinate 7,825 downwards.
CTGGAGGTAGCGCATCTCGATGGACTTGCCGATGGCGGCCGCCTGAACGGTGTCGCCGCGGATGTAAGCACTCTTCATGGCGTCGAAGAAGCGGTTGGCCATCTTCACACGCTGATACTGTTCCTCGGCGTCGATGCTACGCAGCAGTTGCTGGGCAGCGTCCTTCAGGCCGTAGGGCCCCTTGCAGACTTCCTCGACCAGGTGGCGGGCTTCCACCATGTGTCCCTGGCGAATCTCGAGGCGAGCCTTGTTCAGGAGCTCCATGCCCTGTTGCTGCGCCGTGGGCTGAGCGGGCGTGGGCTCCTGCGTTTCGCTGATGCCCGCACCCGGAATCGGATCGGCAACGGTGGCCTGGCCCGGCGCACTGGCCGGCGGCGTGACCGCGGGCGGCTGCTGGTTCGGGAACACGTTGGCAATCGCCGCACTGTTCCGCGCCTGTTGCAGGGCAGCCAGCTTCTGATCGATGGGCTGAGTATCGAGGGCAAAGCCCGCCGCCAGCTCGCGGGCCAGCGTCAGGTCGTCCTCGGCACGCCGGAGCGCGTTGTGATCGACGCCCGACATGGCCATCTGATCGGCGGCCCGCTGCGTGTGATATTCGATGCGCTTGATGGCCACGGCGGCCAGGTCGAGCAGCACCTTCTCGGGACGTTCTTCATCGGGCAGAAACGTGGCGTTCAGGTTCTGCGCGTCCAGGATCTTCTGCCTGGCTTCGAGCAGCTTGCCGTCGCGTTGCAGGTCGCGGGCCTGGGCGATGAGCGTCTGGGCCTGCTTCTTGGAGCTGCCCTTGTTCTGGGCCAGCTCGACCTGCTTGCGAATGAAGGCCGGGCTGATCTCGTCGGGCTTGTTGGGCTGGAAGCCCATGCGTTCGACGCTGCCCGCCAGCTTGAGAGCGGTGTCGAAGTCGCCCTTGTCGATGGCCTGGCGAGCCCGGTCGAGCAGCTTGCGTGCCTCGGCCAGCTGGATGCCTTCCTTGTCTTCAGCGGGCTGGTGCCCGTGATACGGGGAAGTGCCCTGGTGGTCGTCAACCTTGCCCGGCTTGCTCTTGCGGTCCTTGGCGCGGGCGACCTCGATCTCGGTGATCAGCTTCTGCGGCCGATCGCCGAAATCCCAGATGCTGTACGGGCCGTGCAGGCGTTCCGCCTTGAGGGCCTTGGTCTTGGCATCGTCGAGCTGCCCCTTGTCGAGGAGCTGCCTGGCTTCCGCGAGCAGGCGGACCGATTCGGCCTTGTTCTGCCGCACGCGGGCCTTCTGAATGTCTTGAACGAGCTTGTCGGGCGAATCTTCGAAGAGACCCCAGCCGGTCGGGGCGAGGGTGCGCGCCTTGACGGCAAGCTGCTCGGCCTCGTCGAGCTTGGCGGAGCGAAGCTGCTTGCGTGCGTCGGCGATCATCTTCTTGATGTCGTCGCGCGTGTACTTCTTGTCGTCGGCCTTGGGGGCGGTGTTGCCCTGCCGGGGCGGATTGCTGACCTGGGCGATGGCGCCCGGCTTGCCGCCCGTGGCTTCGGCGCGGGCGATGTCCGCCGCCACCTTTTCGGGCGTTTCATCCCACCAGTTGTAGCTGACGTTGAGCGAACGGGCCCGAGCCACGAGCATCTTGGCCTTCGCGGTATCGCCCTTCTTGAGCGCCTCGCGGGCCGAATCGAGCAGCTGCTGGGCAGAGCCTTCGGCCCTCGTGCGGGCCGCAACCTGCGGCGGCGGCTCGGGCAGCTTGCCCGGCTTGCCGTTCACATCTTCGATGCGGCGGCCGCTGAACGGCGACACCTTCGGACGCGTGCGCTGGGCAACCTGTTCCGGTGCTTCGGGCAGCTTGTTACTGGCCGACGCCGGAGCCTCGGGCAGCTTGTTCCTGCTTGACGGCGCTTCGGGCAGCCGGCTCGCCGTACGGGTGGGCACTTGCGGCTGTCGGCCCAGATTTCGCGGTGGCGGCTCGGGCAGCTGGTCCCGGCTCGACGGCGGCTCGGGCAACTTGGCGATACTGGTCGGACGATCGCGCTGGCTGCTCGGCGGCTCGGGCAGACGTCCCTTCAGCGAGCCCGGCGGCTCGGGCAGCTTTGCCATGGCCGGCGGCTCGGGCAGCTTCGACGTCGGCGGCTCGGGCAGCTTGCTGAGCCCGTACGGGCTACGCAGCTTGCCCTCTTCGGCCGACACTGTCTCGATGGCATCTTCGGCCTCTTCGCTCTTGCGGCCCGTCAGAAACGCGGGCAGCAGCGGGAAGCGACGCGATTGATCCTTCGGCGCCACCTCCGGCTTCGGTTCTTCCACCACCGGCGTTTCGGGCGTGCCGCGGCTGAACGGATTGAGGTTGCGGAACACTTCGAAGCGCGAGGGGCGTTCGTTGTTCTGCTGCGCTTCCTTGACCGGCCCGTCCTTGGGAACGACGCTGCCCGGCTTCTGTAGACGGGCGTCTTCGATATCGCGGAGGAGCTTTTCCGGAGTGTCGCCGAAGATGTTGAAGAGGCGGCGGCCGGCGCCAACCTCCTTGGCGAGGCGGGCCAGCTCGTCGGCCCGGTCGATGTCGCCGCGGCTCAGGGCGGTGCGGGCCATGCGCAGCAGGGCCTTGCCGTCCTTCTTCACCCCGGCGATGTCGTCGAGCACCTTCTTGGGCGTATCCTCGTTGGGATCGTAGTAGGTGTTGGGCATCTTGGCGACTTCGATGGCAATGGTCTCGGCAGTCTTGAAGTCGCCCTTGTTGAGGAGCTGCCGGGCCTGGGACAGCTTGGCGCGGGCCAGCGTGATCTGGGCAACCTTGTCGGGCTGCTTGTCGTTGATCACGGCCGACACCGGACGCAGGCTGCTGCCGAGCTGCTGCGCCTTCTGGCGATCGCCGGCGCTGAGGAACTGGTTGCCCTCGAGCAGCTTGAGCAGGCGATCGGCCTCCTGGACGCGGCCGTCCTTGACGGCGTCCTCGGCCTTCTTGAGCAGATCGAGCCCCTCGCGTTGCGATTGCAGCGCGGTCTTGTTGAGGAGCACGTAGCGGCTCAGCTCCTGTCGGTGCTGCGGGGACAGGTAATCCTGCCCGCGCTGCGCCTCGAGAAAGAGCCGGGCGGCGCTTTCGTACTCTTTCTTGCGATAGTTATTGATGCCGTTGCTCAGCGCGGAATACGCGCGGGCACGGGCACTCGGCGCCTGGCCGAGGGCGTTGGCAGCCCCCACCGCAGGCGGTACGCCGTCGGATTGTGCCCACGCAGGCCGCTCGACAGCGACCAGCGCCAGCATGATGAGAACCTTGTTCCAGCCCATCGTGGATCGCACCTTGGCCTCCTTTCCCGACCGACATTCCCCCGTCGGACGGCTGTCCCGGTTGCCGCTTTCTCCCCCGTGAACAGTCGCTGTTTCCCCCGAGTTGAGATCAAGACCTCAATGGCAACGACTGCTGCCGATCGGCCGTGGCCAAGCCGCGACCGGCCAGCTCGAATTCCAAGTTTCGCTAAAGTTGGGACAGAAAAGCGGCGGGACCATAATGTTGGCACCTACCGAAATCAAGGCCAAGTGAGCCTTCTTGAGGAATTCTGGCGACGACATGGGCAAGCTGCCCGTTCCAGGCAGGGGCAAGCTGGCGGGAGTTTCGCTGCCCGCGCGGGCTGGCAAAACGGGTGCGTGAAAAGTGCTGCGCGTTTCCGCCCGGCGCCGGTTAGCCGTGTTCGCCCCGTTCGTCTATATTCCCTTGAGTAAGTGTTTCCAGATCTAACGTTTTCTCACGCAGAGGTTCACGATGTCCAATCGCGCAAAGACTTTCATCGTTGCCGGGCTGTTCTTCGTGCTGGGCCTGGTGGTCAATCATCTGAGCACCGCCGTGGTGGCCCAGCCCGCCTCCAAGGGGCCGAAGTGGTCGCACGCCATGAGCCTGGCGGCCCGCAAGTCGACCGAGGCTGACTTCACCAAGGACACCCGCAAGTTCGGCATCGAGGTGTTCAAGGACGAGAATAACGGCAACTGGATCTACATCAGCGAGACCGGCGACATCGCCGTCGTGCCCGCCAAGTAAGGTAATAGGCCGATTGTCAGCTGGCACGCCCTTGGGAACCATCCGAAGGGCGTGCCATTCACTTCCTGCTGATGAAGGAACTGTGGGAGATCAAGACTTGGCGGGCGGCGGCTTGGCGGCTGCTTCAGGATTGCTGCCCCCCACGCGAATGGCCGTCCGACACAAGAGGCACGCCACCACCTTGTTGCGGTCACGTTCCTCGACCAGCATGTACTTCCGGCATTTCGGATTGGGGCACTGCACGGCAAAGACCATGACGCTTTCCTACAAGAAGACCTTATCGACAACGGTAGTCCACTTACTTTGCAGCAGCCAGAAGCCGAGTTCCCGCACCAGCGAATCCGCATCGGAACTCTTGGAGGTCACGAAAAAGCCGCTCCAGTTATCCCAGGCCAGTTCGACGAACTGCAACCCGCAGGAGTATTCCTGGAACACAACGTCCCAACCATCGACCAGTCTTCCTTGAACAGTCAGTCCGAATGCTTCCATGAGATCCTTGCAAATCGCCGGATAGCAATCAGCGGGCACGCGATACATCTCGAATGTAAATCGACGCCTCGCATCGCGCCAGAACCTGTTGACGGGCACCACCATGCCCTCTCCTGCGTGAAGTTCGTGAAGTAGAGCGCTTGCATTCGCCGCTGGCAACTGGCCACTCTGCTACTGAATCTCCAAGCCCTTCACCCATTGCTGAAACTCTTTGATCTTCGCGGCGGATAGCCCGGTGCTGCGGTGTAGTTCGGCGCGGGCCATCTTGCCACTGGTCATGTCCAGGGCCATCACGTCGATCAGCCCGTCGCTGCCGCACTGGCAGCGCACCTGCACCGGCGAGCCCTTGGGCAAGTTGCCGGGCAACTCATCGATCCAGCATTCGCCGATCAAGATGCAGGCGTCGGCCTGCTGGGCCTCGCCCTGCAACACCTTCACGCGCACCTTGGGCTGATTTTCCACCACGGTGCGATAGACGCGGCTCTCGGCGGTGGGCAGCTGGGTGTTCTTGGCGATCAAGACGTCGTTGATCTTCTCGTCCATGTGCTTGACCTCGATGCCGAGGCTGTGGGCATTGACGTTGATCTCGACGATCTGGCCCAGCGTTTCGCGGACCTGGCTGCTGACCTCGCCGTCGACTTTGGTCGAGCGCGAGGCGACGATGCCCGCGTGAAGGGCCGCGCCGCGGGCCACCACCTCGCTCACCGCCTGCGAATTATCGGGCACCTTGCCGCTGATTTCTTGCAACATCTTGGCGGTCATCGGCATGTGCGTGGAGCCGCCGACCATCAGCAGGCGATCGACCTTGTCCCAGCCCACGCCCGCCTGGCGGAGCACTTGCTGGCAGGTGAGTCGGGTGCGCGTGAGCAGGTCGCGGGTCATCGATTCGAAGTCGGCCCGCGTGATGGGCACGCACAGGACCTTGCCGGCATGCGTGCAGGTCACGGTCGTCTGGGGCAGCTTGCTGAGCGTGCGCTTGGCCCGCTCGGCGCCAGCGGCCAGCGCCGCCATGGAGATCGGGTCGCCGCGTGGATCGGTGCCGTACTGTTTCACGAAGTTGGTGGCGACGTGATCGACGAGGCGATCGTCCCAGTCCTTGCCCCCCAGGCGGACGTCCCCTTCGATGGCCACGGCCTCGAAGCGACGCCGCGATAGCTTGACCAGCGTGACGTCGAAGGTGCCGCCGCCCAGATCGTAGACCAGGACCGATTGTTGCTCGTTGGGCAGGCAGAGTTCGCCCGCGGCCCCGGGGCGGGGCTGGAACGAATAGGCAAGGGCCGCCGCCGTCGGTTCGTCGATGATATCGAGTACATCGAGGCCGGCGATCAGCCCGGCGTCCTTGGTGGCCTTGCGGCGTGTGTCGTCGAAGTAAGCGGGCACCGTGATGACGGCCCGGCTGATCGGCCCGATGCGTTGCTCGGCGTCTTGCACCAGCTTGCGGAGGACGACGGCGGAGAGCGTTTCCGGGCGGAACTCGCGGCCATCGACCGGGCGGCCATAGCGCGAGTGGCCCATGCGCCGCTTCATCAGCGAGGCGACCTTTTCGGGCTGCTCGAGCATCACATCGCGGGCTGCCTGCCCGACCACGGCCGAGTTGCCGTCGAGATAGACCACGCTCGGTGTGAGCATCTCGCCATCACGGTTCGGCAGCGTCAGCGCCTGACCGTGCTCGTCGAGCGTCGCGATTGCCGAATAGGTGGTGCCCAGATCGATGCCGACCAACTTCCCCATGGTCGATGGTTGTCCGCAGGCAAGGGATGTACGTGCCGATGGTTGAATTGTAGCCAGACAGGGCCAGAAACGGAAGAGGGACGGCGCGTCACGCCCGCTCGTCGCCGATGCGGGACTTGTTCTTCACGGCAAACCTCAACAAGGCAAGGATGGCCTTGTCGGGCACCTGTTCCTGTTTCTTGAAACGCAGACAGCCCTTGCCGTGATCGATCTCCGCGAGCGCCTCGGCATGTTCCGCGAGGGCCGCTCCCCCAACGTACAGGCTCACGTATTGCTTCTGGGCGGCCAGACAGCAAAGGTCGCCATCGAGATCGTAGTGAAGCATGCCCCACTTGATCCCTTCCTTGGCCCTGGGGGCCGCCTTCTTGATCAGCCCGCGCAGCTGCTCGACGATCTCGAGCTGCTTGCCCTCGAGACAGGCCAGATACTCCTTGGGCGTGTCGACTTTCCGTTGCATGGGAGTCACCTCTGGCTTGATCAATACCCCACGGCGCAGCCGTCCTTGCGGGCCTCGGAGCCGCCCAGGAGCATGCCGGTCCTGGGATCGATGAGGATCCCCTGGTAGCCGCCGCCGTTCTTGCGGACCACGCTGACCTTGTGGCCCCGCTTCAAGAGGTCCTTGAGGATATCGGGCTCGATGCCGCGCTCGGCAGCAACCAGCCCGCCGTCTTCCTTGGCGGCAAGCCCCGTCGGCGTGGCCGAGAACAGATGTTCCAGCCGCGGCGCCTCGCCCGCTTCTTGTACGTTCATGCCGAAGTCGAGCAGGTTGACGAGCACTTGCACCTGGCCCTGGGGCTGCATGTCGCCCCCCATCACGCCGAACACGAAAAACGGTTTGCCGTCCTTCGTCACCATGGCCGGGATGATCGTGTGAAAGGGCCGCTTGCCCGGCTCCAGCCGATTGGGATGATCGCCCTCCAGTGCGAAGAGTGCGCCGCGATTCTGGATGGGGAAGCCCAGGCTGGCTGGCACTTCGCCCGAGCCGAAGCCGAAATAGTTGCTCTGGATGAGCGACACGCAGTTGCGCTCCTGATCCACGGCGCAGAGATAGACGGTGTCCGACTTGCCCAGGCGCGGGTCGCCGGGCTCGATATCTGTAAGACACGTGTCCATCTTGATGTGCTTGCGGCGGGCTGCCGCGTACTCCTTCGAAATCAACTCCTTGATGGGCTGCTTGCCGAAATCGGGATCGGCGTAGTAGCGGGCCCGGTCGGCGTAGGTGAGCTTCTTGGCCTCGAGAAGCAGGTGCCAGTAGTCGGGCGAGGCGGGCCCCATCTTCTTCAGGTCGTAGCCTTCGAGGATGTTGAGCATCTGCAAGACGGCGATGCCTTGCCCGTTGGGGGGCAGCTCCCACACCGTGTAGCCGCGATAGGTCGTGTTGACCGGGTCGATCCAGGTGGAGGTGTGGTCGGTGAAATCTTTCAGGTCAAACAGGCCGCCATGCTTGTCGGAGTAGGCGACGATTTCCTTGGCGATGCGGCCCGTGTAGAAGGCGTCGCGGCCCTCCTTGGCGATCTCGCGCAGGGCGCGGGCCATCGCGGGGTTCTTGAAGACGTCGCCGGCAGCGGGGGCCTTGCCGTCGATGAGAAAGACCTTGGCGGCTTCCGATTCCGGGTCGAA
>JBFWSD010000211.1:0-8469 GCA_050248575.1 Gemmataceae bacterium | reverse complement strand
CGGTGATCGCGGTGGCCTTGCTTGACAGCGACCAGGTGGGGGCAGCCAGCTTGCCCAGGGCTTTCTTGTCCTCGGCGCTGACATTGGCCAGGGCCTCGGCGCGGATGTTGCGCAGGAAGCCCTCGAACGAGGCACCGCCCCGATAGCCCGTGCCCGACTTGTCGAACCAGCTCAGGAAGCGTTTGCGGCGGTCGAGGTCCCAGCCGTTCTTCACGTGCCGCAGGCAGTAAACGTAGTGCATCTGCTCTTCCTGCGTGGGCGAGCTCTCGAGCAAATCGAGCGACTTGGCGACCACGTCGTCGGCGTCGAGGAAGGCCAGCACGCGGCAGAGTTCGCGATTCACCTTGGGGGCCGTGGCCGGGAACACCGCGCCCAGCTTGGCCGCGACCTTCTTGCGCGTGGCCTCGTCGGGCGGGCCCATGCGGGCAAAAGTCAGCCCGTAGGCACGCAGCAGTTCGAGCTTCTCGTCGGTCGAGAGCTTGCCCCAGTCGACGCGGCCGAGCGCGTCCAGGATCTTGGGTTCGAGCTCCGGGTTGCCCTGCCGCGCCAGCGCGATCATGGCATGGATACGGGCTCGATCATTCGGCTCGGCCAGGGCCATCTCCTTCCACGCGTCCACGGGCTGATGCTCCACGGCGAGCCGGGCCGCGAAACGCAGATGACGATCTTCATGGTTCAGGTAAGGCCACGCCGTCTTGACCGCTTCCTTGGCGTTGGGCCGATGCAGCTCCTCTAATTTTCGGCGCAGCTCGCGTTCCTTCAGGTTGGCTTCAGGCTCATACTTCACGGGTTCGGTCGATTCCTTGCCCGTGTAGGTCATGCGATAAAGACCCGACTGGCAGTTGCGGCCGCCGGTGATGAAGTAGAGGGCCCCATCCTTCGAGTGTACGATCATGTCGGTGACCGCCAGCGGGGCCGCGGTGGCGAACTGTTCGACCGTGCCCGTGTACGAAGATCCCTCCGGCTTCAGATGGACGGCGTAGATCAGCCCGTAGCTCCAATCGCCGATGAACAGGGCCTTCTGGTACTTGGCGGGAAACTTCGCGCCCGTGCCGAAGACAATACCGGTGGGCGAGCCCGGGCCGACATCGACCACCGCCGGCAGGCTGTCCGCAAAGTACTCGGGCCACTTGCCCGTGCCGTAACGCCAGCCGAACTCCGCGCCGCTCGTCAAGTGGCACACGCGCGTGGGCCGATACCAGGCCGCGCCGATGTCCCACTCCATGTCCGAGTCGTACGTGAACAGCTCCCCTTCCGGGTTGAAGGCGATGTCGTACTCGTTGCGGAAGCCGTTGCAGATGAGCTCGAGGTTCTTGCCGTCGGGGTCGAGGCGGGCCACCCAGCCGCCGATCGGATGCGCGCCGGTATTGTGCCCCTTGGCGTCAGGCATCTGCTTCAGGGTCGAGTCGTTCTTCCACACGCGCGGCGGCCGCGACGTGTCGAAATCGGGCGTGGGAAAGCGCGTCATGTTGCCGCCGCAGATATAGATCGACTTGCCGTCCGGGCCGGGCACGATGGCGTGCGCCCCGTGTTCGCTGCCCACGGGCATGGTGCGCAGCGTCTCGATCTTGTCGAACTGGTCGTCGTTGTTCGTGTCGCGCAGGCGGAACAGGCCGGTCTTGCCGCCCGACTTGCCCATGACGTAGAGGCTATCGAAGGCGTAGAGCAGCCCGTGGGCAGCGCCGGCGTCGATGGGCAACGTCTCGATCTTGGGTTCGCCGGAGTCTTGCAGCGTGAGGCGGTGCAGCTTGCCCCCCTGATCGGAGACGATGAGGCGGCCCTTGTTGTCGACGGTCATGCTGACCCAGGAACCGAAGCGGCTGCGATCCACCGAGAGCAGCCGATCCACCTTGAAGCCGGGCAGGACCTTGAACTCCTTGGCGGGAGTGGCCTCCGCCCCCTTGCTCGCGGAACTCAGCACAAAGTGCATGCCGACGGCGAGCAACAAGGCGGCAAGGCAAAGCTGGTGGCGCACGTTCATGAAGTCCTCGCTTCCTCAGCGGTCATTGATAAGTGGTCCGACCACGATTGTAGCCAGGCAGGGGGGAGAATGACAACGACCCAGCCCGGCAAAAATCGGAATCGAAAGGCGAGTGCTCTTTCTCAATCGATATCATTCCGACAGACTTCCGCCCGCAAATCGTCCTCCGATGGGCAGCGAGCTGCCTTTTTCCATGATGCGGTCTTCCACCCAGGCGGGCACACCGAGCAGCCCAGTGGCCGGTTCCTTGTAGAAGGCGTCCAGGCCGGTCGGGTCGATGCTCCACAGACAGGCCAGTTGCATCACGCAAGCTTCGTCCATGGGGGCGAGTCCTTTTTCGCCGGGCCGCTTGACCAGCGGCGGCTCGTTGAGCGGGAAGCGCAGCAGGCCGACGTCGCGCTCTTCCTGGGTGACGTTGCCCACGTTCCACAGGGTCAGGTTCTTCTGCCCGAGCCAGCCGTGCGCGCGGAGCAAGCGGCCCTTGCGGGCCCGGGCCCACAAGTGCATGTCGACGTCCTGGAAGGTGCAGAAATACTGCGCTTCGCCGAACTGAAGGCTGAGCTTCTCGAGGAGCGGCTTCACGAAGTCTTCGGCGCGAGCGGGCGGGAAGAGCGTGGTGCCCGCCGCCAGCGTCCAGTCGGCCAAGGGGGGCGTGACAAAGATCGAGGTGCGATAGGCCGCGTCGATCCCGTCGCGCCAGGTCGCTTCGCGCCGCGAGCGCAGTTCGAGGGCTGCCGCCACCTCCGGCGTCTGGTTGGTCTCGAGAGCCAGCCAGGCACACTTCGATCCGAACGGCACGGGCTGGTCGCTCCAGTCCGTGCCCGCGGCCGTGATGCCCCGCAAGGCCAGCACGAAGGCCGGGCTGGTCACCGCCAGCATGCCAACCAGGAAGGCCAGGCTATACGGATCGGCAGCAGGAGGCGGGGGCGGCAAGTCTTCGACGGGTTCGGCGGGCTCGGCGGCCCGTCCCGCGGCTCGTTCCGCGAGGACCTCGCGGGCCGCTTCGAAGGCCTCTTCCGACCAGCGCGTGCGATCCTCCGAGCGCAGGATCTCCTCGAGCTGGCCCGTGGCTTTCAAGGAGAAGTGGTGCTTGATGTTGTCGACGAGGGCGCGATTCAAATTCATGGGCACGGAACCTGCCTGAGGTCATTCGGAGTCATCCGCGCAGACTTCGTGTGCGAAGCCGATGCCGAGCTCCTGCAGCCGGGCCGCGGCCTGGCGGAAGCAGTCACGCATCGGCTCGTCGGGCTCGTAGGCGCAGTCGAGCTTGATCACGACATCGCTGGCCTTGCGACCGGCATGGTTCTGCGCGAACTGTTCGCTGAGAGCATAGCTGACGTAGGTGCCCAGCTTGGCCATGAACTGATCGAACATGGGCTTGCCGTTCCACGGTCGATCCTCAGTCATGACAAGCAGCAACTTGCCCGATTGAGGGTCGGTGGCCACGATGTCGATGATGTTGGGTTCGGTCAGGGGCATGAGAGACTCTCCGCCACGGCAAACTGCTGAGCACTCTTCACTATACCCGGGCGCGGGCGGCAGCCCTACCAGAAACTATCCCGATCGGGTGACAACGCCCTGTCCCGGCGGGCCGATAGGATCGGAGCCGGTCGAGCCCGGTATAATGAAGATAGTGTCGCCGAGGGCCAACCGATGGTGCTGAAGAGCTCTCTCATGTTAGAGAAGGTGAAGAGCTGGTTTCGCCGCCGCCACGAGCGGCGCGTCGAGGAAGAGCTGGCCCGGCTGCGGGCCAGGACGCCCGTGCCGGTTTTCTGGCTCTATGGCAAGACGCAGTCGGGCAAGACTTCCATCGTCAAGTTCCTGACCGGCGCGGACGAGGCCGAGATCGGCCGCGGCTTCAAGCCGACCACACGTTTCTCGCGCGAGTACAGTTTTCCCACCGAGGAAGCGCCGCTGCTGCACTTTCTCGATACGCGCGGGCTGGGAGAGCCCGGCTACGACGCCGCCGTCGACCTGGCCAAGTTCAATACGCAGGCGCACGTGGTGATCGCCACGGTCAAGGCGCTCGATCATGCCCAGGAAACCGTGCTCGAGAATCTGAAGAAGCTGCGTGCCAGCCAGCCGGGCCGCCCGGTCGTGCTGGCACTCACCTGCCTGCACGAAGGCTACCCGCAGCAGCAACATCCGGAGACCTATCCGTATCGGCCCGTGCTGGCCGGGCAGCGGCAAGAACACGAAGTGGAAGTGGGACCGTGGCTGGTCGACAGTCGCGTCGTGCCGGAAGATCTGCGGCGGAGCCTGGCCGAACAGTGCCGTCGTTTTGACGGCCTCTTCGATCATGCCGTGCCCATCGATCTGACGCGGGCCGGCGAAGGCTTCCACGAGCCCAACTTCGGCGGCGAGCAACTCAAGCAGACCCTGCTGGGTTCCTTGCCCGGCGCCTACCGGCAGACGTTGATCGCACTCGACGAGGCGACCAAGACGCTGCAGGATTTGCACGCCGAGCGGGCGTTGCCCTACATCGTCGGCTACAGCTCGCTGGCGGCCACGGCGGGCACCATTCCGGTTCCCTGGCTCGATCTGCTCATCCTGCCCGGGATCCAGACGCGCATGATCTATCACCTGGCCCGGGTGTACGGGCAGCCCCTCACCGGCAAACGGTTTGTCGAGTTCGCCACCACGGTGGGGCTGGGCATGCTGGTGCGGCAAGCGACGCGCGAGCTGGTCAAGTTCATTCCCTTTGCCGGCTCGATCGCGGGGAGCGTCCTGGCGGGCTCGTCGACCTTCGCCCTGGGCAAGGCCTTCTGCTACTACTATCGCGTCGTCCACCAGGGGCACGTGCCGCGGGCCGAGGACATCAAGCAGTATTATCGCGAACAACTCGAACTGGCCGAACAGGCCTTCCGCAAGGGCAGGGCGGAAGAAGACAAGCCTGCCCTGCCCAATGCCGTCAATCCTTCCGATTCTTGAGCTGGGCGATCTGGATCTCGTAGCCAAGCCGGAGTGCGGTGGCCAGTTGCAAGGGGAGTTCGTTGGTGCGGCCCGACTCCAGACTGGCCCGCGCCGTCTTCTCCAGTTCCCTTGCCAGCGTCACCTGGTTTTCGAAGGTCTTTAGGCGCTCCTGGTCATTGCCCGCCAGGGCCAGGCGGGCCTCGATCAATTCGCGTTCGACGATGACGATGGGCGTGAAATCGGCGCGGCCCGCTTTCCAGTTGGCGATGCTGGCGGCGCGGGCCTTGGTCAGCGCTTCCACGCGCTGGCTCATCAGCTTTTTCAGTTCGGCGTCGGGTTCCGCGGCCCGCACCGCGACCGCCAGCAACGCCAGGCCGAGCAAACAGTAGCAGCATGCTTTCATTTTTCTCCTCCGCGGCTGAGAGCGCTCATTCACTGCGAAAGTTGATCGAGGGCCGAATCCGATTTGAGTTTCAGGTCTTGCGAGACGGCCATGTTGATGACCCAGAACTCATTCTTGTTCTTGTCGACCGGGTTATAGAAGATCTTGTGGTAGGCGCCGATCCGCCCGTCGCGAAGTTGATAGTGACCGTCCGACTTCCGCATCAACTGGACCAGGTCGAATGCGCCTTTGGTAAAGTTGTTTTCCGGCTTGCGGATGTCGTAGAGGATTTGCCCGGTGTTGTCGGCAACCAACAAGACCAGGTCGGCCTCGGGGAAGACGTTGCGAAAGCGGGCATCGATGTTGCGCAAGCCTTCCACGAGCAGGTCGGCGTTGATGGCGACCACGAAGACGCCGCGGCGTTTGCCCTTGGCGTCAATGACCGGCGTCAGCACGTAAACCATGTGGCCCGCGGGGGGCCGCTTGCGCACTTCCATGTTGGAGACAAAGATGTTGCCCGCGTGCAGCTTGGAACCAACCTCGAAGTAGTCTTCCTTGCTCACGTTGTCCAGTTCGCGGTCCTCGGCGCGGACGATCTGGCCGTTGCGATTCTCGACGCGTTCGACGACCATGCCCTCGGCGTTGATGAAACTGGAAAAGACGCGCGAGGGCTCGTTCTCCATCTGGATGATGAGGATCTGGGCCAGCCGCTTGCGCCAGACCGCGGTGTCGGAGCCGGGCTCCTCGGGATCTTGCCCGTTATTGTCCCAGCAGCGGATGATGCCGGGGATGGGCGGGAACTCGGGAACCTGCTTCACGTCGTTGCGGCACTGGCGCAGCATCTCGTCGATTGCGGTGGCGGCGGCGCGGCCCTCGGCGAGCACGATCTCGGCGATGACGCGGTGGCCCAGCTGGCGGCTCTTCTCGAGGGCAGCGGCGCTGTCGGCCGCCGCCTTGGATTTGATGATCGCCAGATTGATCGAGAAGATCAGGGCCGCGACGGCGGCCAGCATGGCCAGCCCGCTCGCCGAGGCCAAAGCCGGGTTCCGCTTGCACCAGCGCCAGCCTCGCTCCAGCTTGCTGATGGGGCGGGCCGCGATCGGCTCGCCGATCATGAACTTCTGCAAGTCGTCGGCCAGCGCGCCCGCGCTCGCATAACGCTTCTCGGGCTCTTTCTCCAGACATTTGAGCACAATCGTCTCCAGATCGGTGGGCAACCGGATCTGAAACCTGCGCGGCGGCACCGGTTCTTGATTACGCACCTGCTCCAGGGTGTCGAGCAACGAGGCCCCCTGGAAAGGGGGCCGCCCAGTGAGCAGATCGTAGAGGATGGCGCCGAGCGCATAGATATCGGTAGCCGGGCCGATCTCCTTGGTGCGGCCCGCCGCCTGTTCCGGGGCCATGTAACTGGGGGTGCCCATGATGTCGCCCGTGCGCGTATTGGCGACATTGCTGTCGAGGCGCTTGGCCAGCCCGAAGTCGGTGATCTTGGGAGTGCCGTCGGGCGCGATGAGGATGTTGGCGGGTTTGAGGTCGCGGTGAATGATGCCGCGTTCGTGCGCGGCTTGCATGGCACGCGCCAGCGTTTCCACCAGCAGTGCGGACTGGCGCGCCTCCATCGGCTTGCCGCCGTATTTTTCTTCGAGGGTCTGCCCTTCGACGAACTCGAGCGTGAAGAAGGGATGGCCGTCTTGCTCGCTGATTTCGTAGATCTGCACGATGTTGGGGTGCTGGAGCTGGGCGGCGGCCTCCGCTTCGGTCTTGAAGCGGGCGAGACCTTCCGCGCCGGCGTGCACGCCGGCCAGCACCATCTTGATGGCGACCATGCGGTTGAGCTTGAGCTGCCTCGCCTTGTAGACCACGCCCATGCCGCCGCGGCCGATTTCCTTGAGGATCTCGTAGCCGTCGATGCGCACGCGGGCAATGGGGCCTTCGCCTGTCACGGCCCGGCTGGGCGCCTCGGTCGGCCCTTCGGCGCTGGACTGCTCGCGGAGGGCTGCCCGCACTGCAAACTGCTGCCGCAGCTCGTCAGCCAGATCGGGGAAGCGGCGGGCATATTCGTCAACTTCGGGGTGCTCCCCGGCTTCTTCGCGCAGCGTGACCTCGCGCAGCACCAGATCGAGGATCCCTTCTCGATTCTCGCTCAGTTCGGGCCGCGTCGAGATGTATTCCTCCACCGGCACCCGTTCCCCCTGCCGCCAGCGCTCTTGCTGGTCGATGCGGAGGGCCGAGATGATCTCGGTAGCGCTGGCCTGGGCCGAGGCCAGCGTCTCCTGAAGCTGATCCCGCTGCGGCGTGACACGGTCGGCAAACGATTCGCCCGGTTCGGACATGTCAGATCCTCGAACAGGTTGCCCCAGACAGTTTATCAAACCGGTAAGGAGTATGCATTGTGCAAGCAACGGCCTGGGGGCTTTGGTCGCGGGCCGCGACATTCTCCAGAGCACCGACGCGCGAAAGCACGGCGCGTGCTGCGCTGGCGCACCCCGTGAAACGGCGCCATAACTATTCCGCAAGTGCTGATTTGGACACGACTTTCGCCGGAGCTGCTGCCGCAGACGATGCGTGGCCTGTCAGCTTGTCTAACCACGCAAATTCAATCCACCAGGCCCTCAATCTCTTTGCGGAAGCGGCTGAGCACGCGCGATTTGGCGATCCGGGCCGCATTGGGGGTGATCCCCAGGTCGGCTGCCACCTCGCTGGTGGTTTTCCCTTCCAGCATCAGCTGACGAAAGGCATGCCAGGTGGTCGGTTCAAACTCGGGCTCGAGAAGCTCGAGCAGCCTGCTCACCACGTGGCGATCGTGTTCCTCGTCCCAGCGCTGGCTGAGCAGGCTATCGGGGTCTTCCAGCTGGTCGAGTGTGGGAGCGTCGAGCGTGCCCGTGCCGACAGCCTGGGGCAAGCGCGCGCGCCAGAAGCCGCGCAGCCTGTTCACGGTAATCCGGCGCAACCAGCGGCGAAAGGCCCCGGCCCGCTGATTGTGCTGAAAACCGGGCAGCTCCTTGACCAGGACGCCCAGCACGTCTTGAGAGAGGTCATCGATGTCGGATTGCTGGAGGGAATAAGAACGGAGCCAGGTACGGATCAGGGGCGTGTACAGGTCGATGAGCCGCTGCCAGCTGGCCGAATCGGGCTGCCGGCTGAGGCGTTCCAGCAGGCTGATGGGCGTATGCGCCATGGGGACGAAGGCCTC
>JBFWSD010000210.1:0-8475 GCA_050248575.1 Gemmataceae bacterium | reverse complement strand
AGCTGCTCTTGCAGGCTGATGGTGTGCGTGGAGACGACGATCTTGAAGTTCCTGTCGGCAAGCGCGGCCTGGATGGCGGGCACAAGGTAGGCAAAAGACTTGCCGACGCCGGTGCCCGCCTCCACCATGAGGTGTTGCGGCGCCTGGATGGCCCGGACCACGGCCTCGGCCATGTCGAGCTGCTGCGGCCTGGCCTCGTAATTCGACAGCCGCCGCGCAATGGCGCCGTCTGGACCAAGAATGGCGGAGACAGACATGAAGTCATGATAGCACTTGTCGGCCGCGCGAACGGCAAGGTAAGCTGGTGCAATCGGCCGCCACACCTGGGACTGGCGAAAAGCCGCCGGACTATTCGCCGGTCATGAGCTGATGAAGAACGAAGCCGGCCGTAAGATCCGCGCCGCCCATCGCAAGAAGCGCCCATGATCCTCCTCGACGCCGCTGCCGGTTTTCAAGTACCGCCCCCATGACGAAGAATGATTGGCTCTTCTCATCTGATCCGCTGGAGATGCTCTACCAGTTTGGCGGAGAAATCTCCTCACGAAAGGCACGACTCTTCGCCTGTGCCTGCTACCGCAGAACAAGGATCTGCCAGCAAACTCAGCTCTATCGAAACGCGGTTGTGTTCGCTGAGCGCTGCGCCGAAATTCCTCCGCGCACCGACGAGCATTCTGAATCCGACGACGACACTCCGGAAGACGATGGGCTCTTACTCGACCCTCCCAAGCCGGCAGAGTACCTCAATACGGATGAAACGGATGAACAACTTCCCTTTGCGGTCTGCGTCTTGCGAAGTGAAAGCCATCTGGCAGCACGGGAGGCTGCCCTCGAAGCCATCGAAGACGCCGGCGCCAGGGTGAATTTCATGAGCGGCCTCTGGCACAGCGCCCGTGAGTCCGAGGCTGCCGAGCTTGCCAGCTTGCTGCGTGATATTGTTGGCCTGCCCGGCGCAATCCTGGCCGTCGACCCTGATTGGCTCGCCTGGCAAGACCAGACTGTCGTCAGACTAGCTCGGGCCGCCTACGACGACCGTGAACTGCCCAGCGGCCATCTCGATCCAAACAGGCTCGCCGTCCTGGCCGACGCCCTCGAAGAGGCAGGCTGCACGAACGACGATATCCTCGGCCATCTGCGCACTCCGGGCCCACACGTGAGGGGTTGCTGGGTGGTCGACTCGCTACTCTCCAAGGTATGAAACTCACCGCGCATCCCAGGGCTGCAGCGCCATGGCCAGGGCCACACCCAGCAGGCCGCCGCCGAGCTGGCCCATGACGATCCAGAACTTGCGGCCCCGGGCGGCCACGAAGTAACTGAAGAGTAGCCCGACGCCGAGGGACATCAACAACCCGAGAAAGATCCCCATGTAGGGAAAGATGCTGATCTCGAGGTCGAGTTCCTTGACGGCGGCGTGTTCGATGCGGAAACGGATCGAGATCGACCACCAGACGAAGCCCATCAGCCAGACGGCGACGGCCACGGCCCAGGCTTCGGCGATGGCCCCCGAGGCGTCGAGCAGGTTGTCGCCGCTCTCTTCTTCCATCACGAAGCTGAGGCCGTAGGCGACGGCCACCAGCACACTGATGGTGATCGAGAAGCCGAGGATGGCCTTGCCCTCCCACATTTCGATGAGCGTGCGGGGCGGGTAGTAGCCCACCTGAAAGTTTGCCGTGCTGCGCGGCGGGGCCGTGATCCACTCGAGCACCGTGGTCACGCCCAGACAGAGCAGCAAACCGATGCCCAGGGCCACGGCAATTGCGGTTGTCGATGCACTGGTGCCGTACTCGTACTTCTTTTTCTTTTTCTTCTTTCTCTTTTTCTTCTTGCGCGGCCGATCGTCGTCTTCCTCTTCTTCCTCGTCGTCGCGCTCTTCCTCCTCGTCGACGGGCTTCTTTTTCTTCTTCTTCGGCTTCTCCTCGACTTCTTCTTCGTCTTCCTCAGGAGGCGGCTCGGGGGCGGGCTTGCTCTTGGGGGCAGGCGGCTCTTCGGCCGCCGGAGGGGCTGGCGCCTCGCCGGGCGCATCGAAGGCGAAGGGATTGGCTTCCGCGGCAGCCTCGGCCGCGGGAATGGGGATGACGCCACCGCAGCCCGGGCAGCGGCCCTTCTTGCCGGCCATCTCGTCCTTGACCAGCATGGCCTTGCCGCAACCAGGATTCAGACACTTCACACGGATGGGCATCAGTCATCCCTCGGAATTGAGAGTTCCGAAGTTAGAATTAGGAACTGATTCTGAATTCGCAACTCTTCATGCTAAACTTTGCCTTCCCCCCAGCGGCGATAGAGCTGATGCTCGACGTCGAACTGGTCGCAGACGCGGCCGACGATGAAATCGACCATGTCGGCCAGCGATTCCGGCCTGGTGTAAAAGGCGGGCATGGCGGGCAACACCACGGCCCCGGCCTCCGCGCAAACGGTCAGGTTGCGAAGCTGTACCAGGTTGAAGGGCGTCTCGCGCGGCACCAGCACAAGGCGCCGTTTTTCCTTCAGATGAACGTCGGCGGCCCGGTGAATCAAGTTCTGCGACAGCCCGCCGGCGATGGCTGCCACCGTTCCCATGCTGCACGGGCAGATCGCCATCCCCGCGGTCCGATACGAGCCACTGGCAATCCCCGCGCGAAAGTTGCGATAGTCATGATAGACGAGCTGGCCGGTCGCAGGTAAACCGTCGCCGAGCAGATCGGCCCCGCGGAAACGGGCCAGGTCGACCTTGCGATCGAGCTCTTGCTGGATGACCTCGGCCCCCGACGGGCTGATCACCAGGTGTACGGTACGGCCCGCCTGCAAGAGCACCTCGAGCAGACGAATGCCGTAAGGTGCCCCGCTGGCTCCGGTAAGTGCAACGACAAGATCGCTCGCGGCCATGGCCTTATTGTAAACGCCAGGGGCAAGCCCGGCGAGCGGTCAACGGATCAAGCCGCGGACCTTCATCCAGTCTTCCAGGCGATCGGACCATGTCTTCAGGACCGGATCCTTCTGGGCCAGCCCGACGCCGTGCGGGCCGCGTTCGTAGATGTGCATCTCCGCGGGCACCTTGTTCTTCTTGAGGGCGAGATAGAAAAGAATGCTGTTCTCGGGCACCACTCCCTTGTCGGCATCGGTGTGGAAAAGAAAAGTGGGAGGTGTGTCGGCGGTCACCTGTTTCTCGTTGCACAGACTCTCGACCAGCTTGGCGTCGGGCTCATTGCCCAGCAAGTTGCGCCGCGAGCCCATGTGAGCATACGGCGGCTCCAGCGTGATCACGGGATAGCAAAGCACGAGAAAATCGGGCCGGCAGCTCACCTTGTCAATCGGATCGTCGGCGTCGGTCTGGCCCTTGTCGAAGTGGGTGCCGGCCGTGGAAGCGAGGTGGCCCCCTGCGGAGAAGCCCCAAATGCCGATCTTGCCGGGATCGACGCCCCACTCCTTGGCGCGGCTGCGCACGGTGCGGATTGCCCGCTGGGCATCTTGCAATGGGGCAGGATGCCGATAATTCGGCGCGATACGATAACGCAACACGAACGCGGCGACGCCGCGCGCGTTCAACCACTCGGCAATCTGCTTGCCCTCGTGATCCACGGCGAGGAAGCCGTAGCCGCCGCCCGGGCAGACGACGACGGCGGACCCGTTCGCCTTGTCCTTCGCCGGGAGATAGACGGTGATGTTCGGCTTGTCCTTCTCGTCGGCCCCCTTGGCCCCTGGCGCGCCCTTGGGCCAGAGATAGACGACCTCGGGCTTGCCGTCGGCGGCCCGGGCAACGGTAGTGAAGAGAAGGACGCAGCCCAGCATCAGCAAACGCGGCATGATGACTCCTTGCAGGGAATGACACTTACAACTCCCTGCTCTTATCGTCGCGAAGCGACTCGGAGTCAAGAGTCGGCACGATGGACGAGGACTAGCCCACAGGGGCGTACTGCCGGAGTAGTGCGACGACTTCTTCGTCGCGGACGGCCTCGAAGTTCTCATAGAACTGGCCGATGGCCAGGAAATCCTCCGGGCTGATCAGGCAGATCACCTCGCTGGCGTGCCGGGCCACCTGCTTCAGCCGCGTCGGCGGGGCCACGGGCACGGCCACGATTACCTCGTGGGGCTGATGCTCGCGCAACACACGCAGGGCCGCCATCATGGTTGCCCCCGTGGCGATACCGTCGTCGCTGACAATGATCGAGCGGTCAGCGAGGGGAGCGGGCGGCCTGACCGAACGATAGTACTTCTGCCGGCGTGCGATCTCTCCCATCTGGTAGGCGCGCTCGTCGTCCAGGTAGTCGCGCAAGCGGTCATCCATGTCTTCTTCCGGAAAGTTGAGGAAAAGGCGGCCATCCTCGGCGACCGCACCCAGCGCCAGTTCGGGCTGCCCGGGCGCACGCAGTTTCCGCGACAGGACCACATCCACATCGGCGCCGATCTCTGCCGCGATGCCGTCAGCCAGTACCACGCCGCCGCGCGGAATGCCCAGCACCAGAGGATCACGCAGGGGCTGCCCCTTCAGCCTGGCAGCCAGCTGCTGGGCAGCATCTCTTCGATCGCGAAACATGACAGCGCCTCCTTTCCAGTCATTCACCGCTGCGGTGCGGCAAAGCAGCGTAGAAACCAGTCACGGGCCAGCTCGGCCACCTTTTCCAGGGCGCCTGGTTCCTCGAACAGATGGCCGGCACCTGGAATGACCGCCAGCTCGCTCGGGCAGCGCAAACCAAGCATGACCTCCTCGTGAAGATACAGGACTGACTGGTCATTGCCCCCCACGATCAACAGCGTGGGGCTGGGCACGCGGGGCAGGTCGTCCATGACCAGGTCGGGCCGCCCGCCGCGCGAGACGATGGCCCGGACTCGCCACGGTTGCCGGGCCGTCGCCAGCAATGCGGCCGCTGCTCCCGTGCTGGCTCCGAAATAGCCCAGCGGCAAATTGCGGGAACTCTCCTCGGTCATCAGCCAGTCGGCAGCCGCCTGCAGCCTGTCAGCCAGCAATTCGATGTTGAAGACCTTGTTGCGGTCTTCCTCTTCGCGTTCATCTAGTAGATCGAATAGGAGCGTGGCGAGCCCGGCCTGTTGCAGTGCGCGGGCCACCATCTGATTACGCGGGCTCAATCGGCTGCTGCCCGACCCATGCACAAAGACCACAATCGCCCGGGCCTCCGCGGGCACGTTCAGGATGCCTCGCAGGGTGTGCTCCCCAAGATGAATGTCCACGTTGCGGTCTTCGTGGGAGGTAGCCATGGCCGACTCCTTCGCGAACGGTCCCGGGTGCCCCTGGCCCTCTATAATGAAAGGTGCAAGCGGCGTGCCGCTCACGGCGAACACACGGGCCAGCGTTTGCGCGTCATCTTAGCCCGAGATGAGCACCGTGGGCACCCCACGTGTGCCGTTCCGCACAGCCCGAGCTTGGGCCGGTGCGACAGGTCAACCCGCCAGCGCAGGAAGATCTCGGGCACACGCTTTGCACCCGGCCCTCTCAGAAAGCGAGGCCAACATGTTCAAGAAGATCCTTTTGCCTCTCGACCTCTCGGATCGTCATGGGGCTGTCTTGAAGGCGGCCGTCGAGCTGGCCCGCCAGAGTGGCGGCAGCATCGAGCTCTTTCACGTCATCGAGACACTGGCCGGCCTGTCGATCGAAGAGGAGCGCGACTTCTACGCACGCCTGGAGAAAGCGGCCCGCAAGCACCTCGACAAGCAGGGCCGCCTCCTCAGCGATGCCGGAGTCGCCTGGATGGCCACCGTTCGTCTGGGGCATCGTGGCGCCGAGATCGTCAAGCATGCCGGCGAATCGGCGGCTGACCTCATCGTGCTCACGGCGCCGCGACTCGATCCCGGCGGTCCGGAGGGCTGGGGCAGCCTGAGCTACAAAGTCAGCATCCTGTCCCCCTGCCCTGTGCTGCTGGTGAAGTGAGGCCGAGATGAGCAATGAGTCCAGGCCGCCCGTCCGCGAGTTGAAGAAGAGCCACACACCGGAAGCGATCCGGGCCCGATTGCGAGATGGCCCGCAGCATAGCTACCTGCGCGATTTCATCTATGGCGCCATCGATGGCACGGTCACCACTTTTGCGGTGGTCGCTGGCGTGGCGGGCGCCGGGCTGTCGAGCGGCGTCGTCATCATCCTGGGGCTGGCCAACCTGATCGCCGACGGCTTCAGCATGGCGGCCAGTAATTTCCTGGCTACCCGTGCCGAGCAGCAGGTGCGCGATCGTGCCCGCCGCCAGGAAGAAATCCACATCGCGGTTTTCCCGGCGGGCGAGCGCGAAGAAATCCGACAGATCTTCGCCGCCAAGGGCTTCGCAGGAGAGGACCTGGAACGGGCTGTCGAGATCATCACGTCCGACCTCAACCGCTGGGTCGATACGATGCTGACCGACGAGCTGGGTTTGCCCCTCAATGGACCCTCGCCGTGGCGTTCTGGTGCCATCACGTTTCTGGCCTTCTTGCTGGTGGGTTCCCTACCGCTCTTGACCTTCTTCTACCTGCTTTTCGTGCCCGAGGGGCTGGCGCACCCCTTCGTATGGAGCTCGGTGCTGACCGGGGCAGGATTCTTCGTCGTCGGCGCTCTGAAGGCCCGCTTCGTGGAAGAGAAATGGTACACGGCGGGGCTGGAGACGCTGGCCGTGGGAGGGAGTGCGGCTGCCCTCGCCTATGTCGTCGGCATCTTGCTCAGCAATCTGGCCTGATGCCGCCCGCGTCCTCTGCTCCTCTGTGGTTCGTTCCTTGAGAATAGTGGTGGCGAAGTGCTTCCATCAGCGGCTCACACCGACAGCTCGGAAGGCGTTAGCTTATTTCTAATTCAATGACGAATCTCGAAGCAATCATCGAAGCGCTGGGCCGGCCGGACGCTTATCCATGCGCAGTCGATGCGGTGGAAATCAAGCACACGCACATCTCGGTCGTTTTTCTCGCGGGTGAGCTGGTCTACAAGGTCAAGAAGCCAGTCGAGCTGGGCTTTGTCGATTTCACCACGCTGGAGCAGCGTCGGCATTTCTGCGAAGAAGAAGTGCGGCTCAACCGCCGTTTGGCTGGCGATGTCTATCTCGGCGTGGTGCCGATCACTCTTGGCCCGAACGGGTTGCGCGTCGAGGGCAAGGGCGAGGTGGTCGAGTATGCCGTGAAGATGCGTCGGCTGCCCGAATCGGCGACACTGCGTGAGCAGCTTCACCAGGGCAGAATCACCCCGCCTCATATCGAGGCACTCGCGCGGAAGATTGCCAAGTTTCATCATCATGCCGTGTTCGATCCGGACAAGACCGAGCTTGGCCGTTTCGACAGCGTGGCCCGCAACGCCCGCGAGAATCTCGAAGCGGCGCGGGGTCACGTTGGCGTCACGCTGAGTCGGCCCGTGCTCGGACGGCTCGAGAGCTTGACGGAAAGCGCACTTGCCGCGCTGCGTGCCGTCATCGAAGCACGGGCTGAACACGGGCTGGTCCGCGACACGCACGGCGACATGCACCTGAGCCACGTGTATCTCTTCCCCGACCGGCCCGCGCCTGACGACCTGATCATCATCGACTGCATCGAGTTCAACGAGCGCTTTCGATTCGCCGATCCGGTTGCCGACATGGCGTTCCTGTACATGGATCTGAAGTTTCATGGCCGCCGCGACCTGGCGGAGCTGTTTGCAGATTCTTACTTCGCCGCCATGGGCGAAGGCGAGCCGGAAGCGTCTGCCATACTCGGCAGGTTGTTGGCCTACTATTCGTCCTATCGCGCCGCGGTGCGGGCCAAGGTAGAGAGCATCCAGGCCACTGAAAGTGAAGTGCCCGAGGCGGATCGCCTCCGCAATCGTGCCAAGGCACGCGCGCACTGGCTGCTGGCGCTCGGTGAACTGGAAGAACCAAGCAAGAAGCCGTGCCTGCTGCTTGTAGGCGGGCTGCCCGGCACAGGAAAGTCGACGCTGGCCCGCGCCCTGGCCGAACAGGCCGGCTTCGAGGTCATCCGTTCCGACGTGGTCCGCAAGGGACTCGCCGGCTTGCATGAGACGGAACGGGCGGCCGTCGGAGTCTATTCCCCCGAGTGGCATGAACGCACGTACGCCGAATGTCTCCGCCGCGCCGAAGCGATGCTGTTCCATGGCGGCCGAGTGCTGATCGATGCGACCTTCCGCGACGAAGGGCAGCGGCAGGCGTTCCTCGCTGCCGCGCACCGCCACGGCGTGCCCGGGCTGTTGCTCCTGTGCCAGGCCGACGCCGCCGTTGTCAAGCAACGCCTCGCGGAGCGCCAGGGAGACGCTTCGGATGCGGATTGGGCTGTGTACGAAGAGGCGGCCCGCGACTGGCAGGTGGAGGAGTCGGCCTCGACCCGTATCATCAACACGGGCGGCAGCGTGGAACAGTCATTGAAACAAGCACTTCACTTACTGGCGGACCAACTTTCATGCTAATCCTCCTTCCTTGAACGGAAAACCAACCTGGGATACATTTCAAGAGAGCTTCGCTATCGCCATTGGCTGACGCTGTCATCCGAAGGTGTACCCTATGTTGATGGGTTTTCCGCCGCGAGGCGCAGAGGAGTTACTCCAGTACT
>JBFWSD010000209.1:0-8482 GCA_050248575.1 Gemmataceae bacterium | reverse complement strand
GTACTGGAAACTACGTAGAATCCGGTCCTGAAGGGCGTTGATGGCCCACAGCGTCAAGCCACAGCCCCCCACCAGAAACAGCGCGAGCAGCAAGGCAGGCGAGTTGATGAGCAAGAGGAAACGACGATTCATGGTCTTTCCAGCCGGGTTGTCTTCCAGAGGCTTTTGGTGGCATGTCATCAGGCTGGAAAGTAACTGGTGCGGAACGAACCATCCCAATCATTCTACGCGCCAAGGTATGAGAAGGTTCAGTGCTACGAAACGCCGCCTTCGTGACAATTTCGTTACCTTCTGCCTGATGAGCCGCAGCGCGGCTGGGCAGGTGGCTACCCAGCCGGCCACGGCTGCGGGGAGATCAAACCACTGGCCACGCCTCGATCATCAGCTTCGTGATCATGATGTACAGCGGGATGCCAATGGTCACGTTGTACGAGAAAGTCAGTCCCAGCGAGGCGGCCAGTGGCAGCGTCGGGCGTGCTTCCGGGATCGCCAGGCGCTGCACTGCCGGCACTGCTATGTAGGAGGCAGCGGCACAGAGCACCGAGAATAGCGCGTATGTCCCCACCTCGAGCGGCTGGCCGATTGCGTGACTGTAAAGATGCGCGACGCTGATGCCGATCAGCGCAAACAGGTTCGGGACCAGCAGACCGAAAGCAACAAAGCGCCAGCCCGCAGTACGTAGATCCTTCAAACGCTTGCAAGCGGTGATCCCCATCTCCAGCAAGAAGAGGCACAGAATCCCCTGGAAAAGGGTCACAAAGAGGCTATCGTCCGGTGCGGTCACCGACTTGCCCTGGAGCCGGCTGACGAAACCGATGATGATGCCGCCAAACAACAGGAATAGACCAGGATTGAGAAAAACTTCGTGCAACACATGCGGATTGATCAGCCTGGGGCGGTGCCGGGGCTGATTGCCATGCGTCTCGTCGTGATGGTGATCGCCGTGATCGTGGTCGTGGCCGCCCTCCTTGCCGACGCCCGGCCGCTTGACCGCCAGCGCCAGCGCACTGGCACCACTGGCATGCTCCCCTTCGTGCCTCATTCGTCGGATGGTCACACCGGTGGATTCTTCGACCTCCTCGTGATCTTCCTCCGCCGTGGCGGAATAACCGGGCTCGTCGGGCATGTTTCCATGGGTATCCATGCCCTGGCGTCGCAATACGGAAACGAGAAAGAGGGCAACCAGACAGCCCGGGATTTCCATGACCGCCAGCATCACCGGCATGTAAGGTGCGAAGGCAATGTTGGCAGCAGTAAGTACCCCCAGGCAGGTCACGAAGGTACCTGCGGAATCGGAACCGTAGAAGCCGGCCACCGTGGCCGCATCGATCTTGCGTAAGCTGGTGAGCCGGCGCAGGATCACGTAGGCCAGGATACCGATACAGAAATTGGTGAGAAAACCGATCAACATGAAGCCGGCGGCCTGAACGAACTCAGTGGCCCCCACCTGGGCCAACTCTTCCCCGCCGTGCCAGCCAATGGCTACCAGCAAGTAGAGGGTGATCGCTTGATAGAGAACGTGCGGAAATTCGAACTTCACCCGCAACAGCGGGATGCTGAAACCCATGTAGAAGAAGAGCAACAAGGGCTTGAACATGTTGTGGATGACGTTGTGACAGAATTCCTCAAACATCTTGTCTCCCCATTCAAACAGACTTGGACGGGGCGCGGAATTGGTCGTTCCTGCCCAAAAACCAGGTGGGTCGCAGCTTACAGTGTCCCTTGAACTTTTCGCCGGCTTCGTTGCGCGACCGCGACACTTACGAACAGCACCAACAAGAAGACACAAATTAGTCCTTGCGCGATGATCACCAACAGACCATGGCCACCCTCTGGACGGATCGACCATCGCGCCATGAGTTCGAAAGCATTCGCCAGCAACAACAAGAGCAGCAACCAACACGAACCCTCTTCGTCAGCGCTGGGATTGCTCTTTGGAACAGGCGCCCGAGGTGTGCTCACGTGAGTATCTCGCGGACTGCTCTGGCGGGTGGGCAAAACACTTCTCTGGCGAGAAGCATCTTTGATGCCAGTGCGATCACGCGGAACGGATATGTCGGAAACGTCGGCGCTAATGAGGCTTAGCAAAGGAGAATTGACAAGACCTTGTCATCACCACCATTATCGCGGGGCAATCTTCCCCACTCAATGGGTATGGGCTCCTCTGATGAGGGGCTCCTCACAGTCAGATCGCTTACTTTACTGCTGAATTCCGGCAGCTTGCCCAAAACTGCAATCAGGCTGACCCGCGGCCCGGCTCACACTAACTCGATCTTCGTGTGTTCGTCGATGGAGATGCTGCTCAACTCTCCGTTGGGCTTGGTGAAGTGAACGGTGGGGACCACGATCTCGTCTTCGGGGACACGATCGGTAGAGATGCCGGTGGCCAGGTAGCGCAGCTCGCGAAAAGTTCCTTCCACGGTGGTGGTCCAGTGGCGGCGAGCCACCCGCACCGTCTGCGTGATGCGCAGCTTCTGCCCGGGCTGCAGCTTCTCGAGCACCGCTTGCACGTCGGGGGCTACCTGCCGGGTGGAAGAGTAGACTTTCATGGAATCGATCCTCATAGGTCAAGCTGCCAGCGCTTATTCCGCCAGGACATCCTTGTTGCCGCCGCTGCCGCGCACCAGGGCGATCCGCCCGGTGCGCGCCAGTTCCAGGATGCCGTAGGGCCGCATCAGGTCGATGAACGCCTCGATCTTGCCTTCCTGCCCGGAGATCTCGATCATCAGGTCCTCCGGGCTCACATCGACCACGCGCGCCCGGAACATCTCCACCAGCAGCACGATCTCCATACGCTTGGTGGGTGAGGCCTGCACCTTGATCAGCATTAGATCGCGCTCGACGTAATCCTCGGTGCTGATATCGTGCACCTTGACCACGGTGACAATCTTGCCCAGCTGCTTGCGGACCTGATCCAGCACCGCGTCGTCGCCATGAACCACGAACGTCATGCGCGACAGGTTTGGATCTTCGGTTTCGCCCACCGCGAGGCTATCGATGTTGAAGCCGCGCGAAGCCAGCATGCCCGAAACATGGGCCAGCACACCAGGCTGATTCTGCACCAACGCCGACAACACGTGCCGCATCAAGGTCTCCAAACAAGACTGGGGTCCGGAGGAATCTTATCGCTGGCAGCGTCCAGTGGTCAGTGGGGGCTTCTGCAGTGGTGAACGCAGCGTTCACTCGGCGAGTCCGGAGCGGTAAGCGACGGGAGGAACTGTCCGCGAACCATCGCCCACAAACACTGCTCACCGGTCAGCGTTTTTCCTGGTGCCTGCACTGCCGTCCGGATAGGCTGCAATCACCATTCCTGCGGAGAAAATCATGGCAGCTCCAAAGCAGCCGATCGTACACGATGCCTGGGACGTCTACGTGCAAGACACCAGCAACGGGCCGGTGTTCATATCCTTCGACGTGGAGGCCGCTCGGCAGGACCTGACCGGGACGTTGCCCCACTGTGCCCGCGTGCTGATTCCGGTCCGAGAGCCCAACGAGAACGGTGGGCCCGTCGAGCCCGAAAGCACTAGGCTCTATGACCTGGAAGATGAACTTTGCGGCTTCCTGGAGAAAGAGGCAGTCGTGTGCCGGCTGGTGGCCCGACTCACGCATGGCGGCACACGCGAGCTTGTCTTTCAGGTCGACGACTGGGAGCAATTCCGGCCCCCCGTAGACTTCTGGATGTCGCGTGTGGCCGACTACGATATCGACGTGTCCGAACACGAGGGCTGGGAGTTCTTCGACAGCTGCATCCGCCCTACCGAGGAGATCTGGCTCGACCTTGCCAACAACAAAGTTGTCGATGGTCTGATCGAGAGCGGCAGCGATCCCGACAAGGATCACGAGCTCGAGTTCGTGTTCATTGGCGAACCCGCCGGGCTGCAACTGACATTTTCCAAGCTCCTGGCGCGCGGCTACACACCGGCCGGCGCGCTCGATTTCGCGGCGGGCGAGATCGTCATGGTCAAGCTCATGCCGCTCGACAGGCAGGCGATCTTCGACGAAGCACTGGCCCATCGCCAACTCGCCGAAGAATGCGGCGTCGAGTACAGTGGCTGGGGTGCCGCAGTGGTGAAATAGCGCATCGAACCTCGATTAAAGCATGACAGCAGGTCGTTGCCATGGGTTCACAAGCAGTTGCGGTGGTGACGGGCGGCGGGCGGGCCATCGGTCGGCAGATCTGTCTCGCGCTGGCCCGCTCAGGTCATGACGTGGTGGTTGCCGGCCCACTGCTGGAAGAAATCGAGGCCGTCGCCGCCGAGGTTCGCGCGCTTGACCGCATTGCGCTGCCCGTGGTGATGGATGTCACACGTGAAGAGCAGATCCAGGAGATGACGGCCCGGGCGATTCGTGAGCTTGGCTCAATCCATTTGCTCGTCAACAACGCTGGCATCATCGGGCCCACGGCCCCGGTGACCGCCGTCGCGCGGGCGGACTGGGACGAGGTGCTGGCCGTCAATCTCACGGGGCCATATCTGTGCGCCAGGGCGGTGCTGCCCGGCATGATTGCCCGCCGCGCGGGCAAGATCGTCAACATCAGCTCGATCGCCGGGCAGATTGGTTACGCGTTGCGTAGCCCGTATTGTGCGAGCAAGTGGGGCCTGATCGGCCTGACCTTGACGCTGGCCAAGGAAGTCGGCCCGCACAACATCCAGGTGAACGCGGTCTGCCCGGGCCCGGTCGATGGCACGCGCATGCAAAAGATCATCGAAGTACGTGCAGCCGAGCAGGGCCGCACCGTCGCCGACCTCCAGCAAGAATACCTCGACACCACGCTGTTGAAACGCTTTGTGCAACCGGAAGACGTGGCAGCCATGGTGGCGTTTCTGGCCTCGCCCGCGGCCGACAGCATCACCGGACAGACCCTCGGCGTCACCGCGGGCTACGGCCTCGGCTAGCGCAGCGCTACTTCAGGTTGCCAACGAGTTCGACGAACAAAGACTGGGGCTGTTCGAGCGTGACCAGCCCGAAGCGCGGAAACTCGATGTCGAGGATGACATAGAGCGATAGCGACACGAAGGCGGCAAACGCGAACATGTGCGGATAGCTGGGCCGCGCGCTCTTGCTCATGCCGAAGCCGTTCATCCAGGCGGCCGCCAGCGACAACACGGCGAGCAACAGGAAGATGATCGGCGGCGGATGCGACACGATGGCGGTCAGTCGTGTGGAAGACAGGTCGATCATTTCGTTGAGAGCGGGCAAGAGCAGCATGCGGGCCTGCTCATACTGGCTATACCTGCTGGCCGCAATGGCCGTGTCCCAGGCCTTCTGCTGCAGTTCTTCACCATGCGCGAACTCGGCGAGCGCGGCTTCCTGATCGGGAAACAGCTGCCACAACCTGACGCGCGACTCGGTGTATTCGCGCAGCAGCTTTCGCAAGGCGGGCTGCTCTTTCTCGGGCAAGAGATCCACACGCAAGTACGCCGTGCCGATCGCATTCACTTCCTGCACGATCAGACTGCGGCGCTTCTCGAAGCGGGCATAGGCATTCGAGAAGGTGAAGGCGATCAGCAAGCCAAGCAGGCTGAGGACCGCGGCATCCACCACGCCTGTGCCAGTGCCAGCCGACTCGTCGCTATGCAGAATGCGGCGCCGCCCGGCGCGATGTCCCAGCAAGGCAAACACGACCATCAACACCATGAGCAGGAGGCAGCCCACGAGCGAGATCAGGTAGTTGTTCATGAGTCACGAAGATGTGTGCAAAACGCCAGCGCGGGAGTATTCCCGCGCTGGCGCCTCGAATGAACGGGTCGCACATTTGCTACTTCTTCAGCTTCTCGATCAAGTATTCGGTGGAATTCTTGTACTTGTCATTGGGCTTGCCCGGGCAGATCAAGATCACGTCCACCCCCAGCGGCTTGAGTCGCTCTTCCAGCAGCATGCCCAGCAGGGCCGAATGCGTCGGGTCCTTGGGGCTGCCCCCCTTCTCCGGCTTTTCGCCGCCATAGAACAGGGCGATGGGCGGATCGTCCTTCGAAGCGTGCTCGATCGGCGAGTAGAGCTTGATCCACTTGAGCACATCCTCGCGTTTGTCGAACAGCTCCTGGAAGTTGCCCAGCCCGAAGGCGTGCGCGCCATAGCGATAGTTCGGCATCCACTCGCGCAGCTCCTTGGGATCGAGCGAGGTCTGGGCGCCGTTGACGGCCGCACAGTAGAGGCGGGTCGATTCGCGGGCAATGGGATCGTCGCTCTTGGGATCGGCCAGATCGCTGTGCATGGCCAGCCAGAGGGACGAACACCCCCCTGCGGAGCCGCCGGTGGCCCCGATGCGCTTCTTGTCAATGTTCCATTCCTTTGCCTTGGAACGGATGAACTGCAGGGCGCGGGCCGCATCCTCGAGCGGCGCCTTGACCGGCGGAACGACGCCGTCCGCCTGAGCCTGCTTGACATATCGATAATTGATGGCGGCCACCGAGATGCCCGCATCCAGGAAGGGCTGGGCATTGACGCTCCCCTTGTCGCCCGCCTGCCAACCGCCGCCATGGATGTACAGCACCAGCGGCGTGGGCTGGTCGGACTTGGCCTGGTAAAAGTCAATGACTTGCCGCTCGTGCTTGCCGTAGGGCACATTGGCCATCGTCGGCTTGGCCTTCTGCCCCAGGGCGACGTTCGCCTGGACAAGCAGCACAAGGGCGGTCAGCGTTCGCAACATGGTGGGGTTCTCCTTGGGTGCGGTTTGAAGCGTCCCACCATGGTGGACGTTTTCGGCGCGGGATTCAATCAGGATTACGAAAGAAAGACCCCGTTCATCGAGGCTGCGCGAAGCAGATCCGGATGAACGGGCTCAGCTTATCACTGCTACGTACGGTCACTCGATGGCGGGCAGCACTGGCACCTTGAAATCGCTCTCGAAGAGCAACTCGCTCTTGCCGACATGGACCGGGCCAGCCAGGTACCACATCGCCAGCGGGTAGCCCTCCTCGGGCTGGATGTCGAGGATCACCCGGTTCTTCCAGTCGTGATCGGTGACCTGGATTCGCACCGTGTCGCCCATCTTCCAGCGCACGGGCCGGGAAAACTCGAAGTTCCACACAGGCTCATAGGAATCTTCCGCGATCGTGCTCGGGCCATAGCGCACGCCGTTGACGATCAGCTCGACCGAGGTATCCGGGCCGTAGCTGAAGGTCAGCCCGAGGGCCTTGTCAATCTTGCCACTCTTGAGCGTGACCCGGTAGTCGTGCTCGTGAGTCACCTGTTCCGACCAGCGGAGCAGTTCTTCAGCCGAGGCCACGAAGCGGCCGCGCGGATGGGCCGCCAAGTAGGAGCGGCAACGCGGGACCAGATTCATCACGTCGGCCGGACTGCTGATGAAATGATCGCGGACGGCCCGAAAGTCGTGCTTGTCCCAGTCTTGATTGATGCGCTCGATGGCCGCCAGCGCCTCACCGCTAAAATGGCCCCCGACGGGATGCCTGTTCAAGTACTGTTCGTATCGCTCGCGGCGGGTAAAGAAGTTGAGCGGATGTTGCGCCGAATACACGCGTGCCACCGCGATATCGCGTTCATCGATGCGCTGCAAATAGGCGGCCCGACGAACTTTCACCTCGGAAGCATCGGCTGCATCCGGGTATTGCCGCAGGAAGTCGTCCGCCTTCGCGACTAGCGTGGACAGCTCTGCTTGCTGGGCTTGCTCGGCCCGCACGAGTTCTTCGAAGGCTTTGCGGGCGTGGCGGCCCAGTTGCTCTTCTCGTCGTTTGCCGATCTGCTCACGCAGCGCGTCGGTGTCGGCAGCCCGGATCTCGGGATAAGTCTTGTGGAAGGCGGTCAGCCGCGCGACCAGCGGCTCCGGATCGGCGTCGGCCAATTCCACCAGACGCTTGAGGTCGGCCAGCTCCTGCGTGCGGGCACGAGTGCGCGCGTCCTGCGCCAGCGCAGCCATCCGCTCCTTTTCCGTCTCAGCGTGAGCGGGCAGCAGCAGGTTTCGAGTCGGATGCCATTGCTGGAACGACTCCCACTGGTCGAGACTGGCCGCTGGATTGTCCGAGTTCAGGCTCTCGAAGTGTTGCAGGTATTGATAGCCCAGCGCGTCGTAGGCCCAGAGGGCCAAGAAGAGGGTCGCCGCCACCGCCACGCCGACTAGCCCCTTGCGACGCAGCTTGCGGCGGCGCAGGGCACGCAGTTTTTCCTCGTAGGAAGCAAGACCATCGGCTGCTGGATAGCGGCGGGCGAATGCCTCGAGTGCTTGCGCTGACACGGAAGGCGTGCCGACCGCGAAGATCTCGTCCAGCCGGCTCTCGTCTTGCTGTTGCATGGCGCCGACCAGCCAGCCAATGGGGCCGGCCAGATTGCGCGGCTCGAGCGTGAAGCCCGCCATCTCAGCGACGCGCGGGCATGGCTGCGTAGCGGTCATTCCAGCCGCGGAGACACGGGGACGGGGAGACACGGAGATGGGAGTTTCAACGACCTCGGTGGGAGTGCCCTCGACCTCGGTCTCGCCATACCAGCTGCGCGTCTGGTCTTCCATCGCGTCGTTGGCGTCATCGGT
>JBFWSD010000208.1:0-8503 GCA_050248575.1 Gemmataceae bacterium | reverse complement strand
CGCGTGGATGACCATAGGTGTAGACGCCGTCCACGGGCACCGTTGCTCCCGGCGCGGGCCAGTCGAGCACTTCGACCAGTCCCTTCAACAACTCGAGCACATTCGGGGCCAGCGGCGTATCCGCGATGATGCGCGGCAAGGAGGATTCGGCCATCACAGGTCTCCTGGTTGATTCTTCTACCAGGATACGTTTGCCCACGCGCAAGGCGAGGAAGAAAGACGGCTGGTGAACACTCGGGTTCGTGGCGCGACGCATGTTGTTGTTTCTTGGTCTTTGCCGCCCGCTGCGGTAAGCTACTCCTGAACCCCGTTCTTTCACGCGGAGGCCTGCCATGCGTTTGCTTGCTGCCTGCCTGGCACTTGTTGTCACCTTCAGCCCGCTTGCGGCCCAGGAGGCCGACCTCATCCTGCACAACGGCAAGATCGTCACAGTTGACAAGGACTTCTCCATCCAGCAGGCCGTGGCGGTGAAGGCGGGCCGCATCGTCGCCGTCGGCAAGAACGCCGATGTGCTCGAGTTGAAGGGCGCCAAGACCCAGGTTATCGACCTTGCGGGCAAGATGGTGCTGCCCGGGCTAATCGACTCGCACACCCATCCCTCGGGCGCCTCCATGCACGAGTTCGATCACCCGATTCCCGACATGGAAACCATCCAGGACGTGCTCGACTACATCAAGGCGCGGGCCAAGGTCGTGCCGGAGGGCAACTGGATCCAGGTCCGCCAGGTCTTCATCACCCGATTGAAGGAACAACGTTATCCGACGCGAGCCGA
Source organism: Gemmataceae bacterium (assembly GCA_050248575.1). Classification (GTDB taxonomy): domain Bacteria; phylum Planctomycetota; class Planctomycetia; order Gemmatales; family Gemmataceae; genus JBFWSD01. The sequence goes on along the minus strand of JBFWSD010000208.1, from coordinate 7,731 downwards.
ACTCGATGCGGCCGCGCCCAAGCATCCGGTGGTCTTCGCCACCGGCCCGGATGCCTCGCTCAACACGCTGGCCCTCGAACTCAGCAAGATCGACAAGGACTTCAAGATCACCGACGGCGGCGCGGGCTACATCGAGAAAGACAAGAACGGCGAGCCCACCGGCATCCTGCGGAGTTGCACCCGCTACATCCGCATGGGCGAGACGGGCCAGAAAAAACCCACCGACCTCGAGCGCACTGCGCGCTTGCTCGAACTGTTCAAGGATTACAACTCGGTCGGTCTGACCGGGATCTGCGATCGCGACGCCAGCCCGGATGCCATCGAGCGCTACGCGCGGATGGAGAAAGCGGGCTCGCTGCCCGTGCGCATCGCGGCGTCTCATCATATCGGCACGCTGGGTGACGTTGGCAAGATCCAGGAGAAGATCAAGAAGGTGGCCGAGCATCCGCTCGCCAAGGGCAGCCCGCTGCTGCGGATCGTGGGCATCAAGACCTACCTCGACGGCGGCATGCTCACGGGCTCCGCCTACATGAGGCAGCCCTGGGGCCTGAGCAAGATCTATTCGATCACCGACCCCGAGTACCGCGGGCTGTTGTTCATCCCGAAGGAGAGGCTGGCGGCCATCGTGGAGACCACGGTCGATGCGGGCTTGCAGTTCACGGCCCACTCGGTGGGAGACGGCGCGGTGCACACACTGCTTGACGTCTATGAAGAGCTGAACAAGAAGACGCCGATCAAGAAGACGCGGCCCTGCATCACGCATTCGAACTTCATGAGCAAGGAGGCCGTGGAGCGGGCCGCCAAGCTGGGCGTGGTGCTCGATATTCAGCCCGCCTGGCTCTATCTCGACACGCGCACCCTCACCGCCCAGTTCGGCTACGATCGGCTGCGTTACTTCCAGCCCCTCAAGAGCATTTTCGAGGCGGGCGGCATCGTGGGGGGCGGCTCCGATCACATGCAGAAGATCGGCTCGTTCCGCAGCGTGAACCCGTACAACCCGTTTCTGGGCATGTGGGTGACGATCAGCCGCAAGGCCCGCTGGTACGAGGGCCGTCTCCACCCCGAGGAAGCGCTCACCCGTGAACAGGCCATCCGCTTCTACACGCTCAACAATGCACAGCTGATGTTCCTGGAGGACCAGATCGGCTCGCTCGAGAAGGGCAAACGTGCCGACCTGATCGTCGTCGACCGCGATCTGCTCACTTGCCCGGAGGACGACATCAAGGACACCAAGGTCCTGCGCACCTACCTCGACGGCAAGCTCGTGTATGAGAAGAAGGATTAGTTGCTTCGTCGGTCTTCTGTCAGCAGCACGTTGTGCGGAACCGAACGCCATCTTCATCCGGAGGTGGGAGCGATGAGCGAAAGCGAGCGACCCGGCAGTGCGGCAGACTTGCTGGTGCGCTGTCTGCGCAGTGCCGGTGTGCGCACGGTGTTCGGTTATCCGGGCGGCCCGCTGGCACCGCTTTATGACGCGTTACAGCGTGACGGGCACATCCGCCACGTGCTGGCGCGGCACGAACAGGGGGCCGCTTTCATGGCCGAGGGCTACGCCCGCGCCACGGGCGACCCCGGCGTTTGCCTGGCGGTCTGCGGCCCGGGGGTGTACAACGCGGCCACGCCGCTGGCCAACGCCTACACCGATTCCGTCCCTTTGCTGCTGATCAGCGGGCAAGTTCCCACCGTGGGCCGCGGCCTGCGCTCGGGCTACTACCACGAGAATGATCAGCTCGACGCCTGCACCACCATGACCAAGTTCCGCGAGTGCGTCGATTCGGTGCAGATGTTGCAGCCCCTTTTTGATCGGGCCTGGGCTTCGCTCACGGATCGGCGGCCCGGGCCCGCGCTGCTCGAGATTCCGGTCAACATTCTCGCGAGCGAGCTATCGGCCATGCCCGGCCCGTCCACGCCCACCATGCTGGTGCCGCCTGCCCTCAAGCCGAAAGATGGCGAGGTGCTGGCAGAACGGATCGGCAAGTGGCAGCGGCCCTTGATCATTGCGGGCGGCGGCGTGGTTGCCGCGCGCGCCGAGCCCTTGCTCGTGCAACTCGCCGAACGCCTGCAGGCGCCTGTTTTTCACACGCTCATGGGCAAGGGGGCGATTCCCGGCGATCATCCGCTTTGCGCCGGGCTGCCCTGGCATCAGGCCACCTCCGACATCACTAACATGAAGCCCTTCATCTCGACGCTCTTTGCCGAGGCGGATGGCCTGCTTTCACTGGGCTGCCGTTTCTCGCAGGTGGCAACCGCGGGCTGGAAAGTCCCGGTGCCTGCCGAACTGGTGCAGATCGATGTCGACAAGAGCGAGCTGGGTCGACACTACCCGGTGGCGATGGGCGTGCATGCGGACGCGAACCAGGCATTGCGAATGTTGCTGGCCGCTCTGCCCGTCGAGCCGAGGCAGCCCTGGGCCGAGCTGCCCGAGAAGCCGCCCTGGCGGTTGACCGGCATCGACTTGCTGGGGGCGCTGCGGCGCGTCTTGCCGCGCGACGCCATCGTGGTGGCCGACGTGACCCGGCTGGCTTACATCATGCTGGCCCAGTTTCCGGTCTACGAACCGCGAACTTTCTTGCATCCCGCTGGGTTCATCTCGATGGGCTTCGGCTTGCCGGCGGCCCTGGGAGCAAAGGCGGCTCGTCCCGAACGCAGCGTAGTTGCGGTGTTGGGGGATGGCGGTTTCCAGATGTGTGCCCTCGAGCTGGCCACGGCGGTGCAAGAGAAGCTGCCTGTGGTGGTGGTACTGATCAACGATAACGCCCTCTCGTTGATCCGTTCGATACAGGAACGCAGATTCGGCAGCCGCTTTCTGGGAGTGGATCTGGAGAACCCCGATTTCGGGCAGTTGACTCGTGCCTTCGGTGCAGGCCACTGGCGTGTCGACCATGACGATGCCTTCGAGAAGGCACTGCGCGAGGCGCTGGCCGCCGGGCAGCCCGGCGTTGTCGAGGTCATGGTGGCCAAGTAGGCCGGGCCAAGCACCCGTATTGCTTTCATCTCGCCTGCGGTAGAATAGTTCGGTCGGCTTCATTCCTTCAGGGACGTCCTCGATGTCGGCAGAACTGGAACGCCCGTGCCTGCGGCCCTTCCTGGCGGCCAGCCAAGATCACGATCCACGTCACGTAGTCATCTGGGATCGACTCAACCTGTGCAACGGGCCGCAGCGGCTATCGTTGCTCGAATTCAGCTGGGTGCAGTTGTTCGACGGCAAACGCACGTTGCGGCAGATCCAGGCTGAGGCGATCAAGCTAGCCAAGGGGCAGCCCTTGCCCCTCGAGCAGTTCACCGCATTGGCTGCACGCCTTGATGAGGCACTTTATCTCGACAGCCCGCGTTTTCACGAGAAGCTGGCCGAACCGATCCGCGCGCCGGCCTGCATCGGCTGCTATGCGGGCGATCCGGACGAACTTCGCCAGCAAATGCGGCGACTCTTCACAGGGCCGCGCGGCTCCGGGCTGCCCGACGAGAAGAAACCCGACGGTACCTTGCGCGGTGCACTCGTGCCGCACATCGATTATGCCCGCGGCGGCACAACCTACACCTGGGCATTCAAGGAAGTGGTCGAACGGAGCGACGCCCGCCTCTTTGTGATCATTGCCACGTCACACTACAGCCCGGCGCGGTTCACGTTGACGCGCAAGCATTTTCTGACGCCGCTGGGCGTGATCGAGACCGATCAGGGCTACATCGACAAGCTGGTGGCTCATTTCGGCGACGGGCTCTTCGAGGATCCGCTGGCGCATCTGCCCGAGCACTCGATCGAGCTCGAGGTAGTGTTCCTGCAATACCTCTATGAAAAGAAACGAGATGTGCGCATCGTGCCCCTGCTGGTGGGCTCATTCCATGATTGCGTAGGGGCAGGCGCGGTGGTGGGGGCTGACATCCACCGCATGGTGGAAGCGCTCCGCCGCGTGGAAGCGGAGACCGACGAGCCGATCTGTTATCTGATCTCCGGGGACCTGGCGCACATCGGTCCCAAGTTCGGTGATTTCAAGCGGGTGGGCGAACCCGCTCTGGGCGAAAGTTGCGACCAGGATCAGTCGATCCTGCAAGCCGCCGCCAAGGCCGACGCGTCGGCGTTTTTCCAGGTGATTGCCAGTGAAGGGGACCGGCGCCGCATCTGCGGGCTGCCCCCCACCTGGACTTTTCTCGAGGCCTGCCAGCCCGGGCGCGGGCAGCTTCTGGCTTACGATCAATACGTGCACCCGCTGGGCAACGAAAGTGTGAGCTTTGCCAGCATGGCGTTTTATCGGTAACTCACGGGCCGATGGCCTGCCCGCCGCGCTCGCCGGTGCGAATGCGTACACAGTCGTCCAGCGGCAACACGAAGATCTTGCCGTCGCCGATCTTGCCCGTGTCGCCGGTGCGGGCCGCATGCACCACCGCTTCGATGGTCGCTTCCACGAACGCGTCGTTGACGGCAATCTCGAGCTTGACCTTGGGGAGCAGGTTGACCTGCACCTCGGCGCCGCGGAATTTTTCCGTGAAGCCGCGCTGACGGCCGCAACCGCGCACGTCGGAAACGGTCATCAGGTAGACGTCGCGCTTGGCGAGAGCAGCCTGCACTTCTTCAAGCTTTTCCGGGCGAATCACGCAGACGATCAGTTTCATTGCGAATCGGACCTTTCCTAGAGAGAGTATGCGACGATTCAGCAGCCACCTGCCTCACGTCCCCGTCGAGCGCGAATGATGATCTAGTGAATCCGTGCTCGGGGACCTCGTCTCCGCTGGCGCGTGGAGGCCGAGATGGACCCGGAAATCGACCGCGGGATGCGTGGGAAACAGTGGCCGTTTCGTGCCTGCACGCAGGCACGAAACGGCCCAGGCGCTGTCCTCAATCCTCCGTGTAGACACGGATGGCGTTCGATTCTTTCATGCTGCGCCGCAGCAAGGTCTCGAGGTTCTTCTTGATCACTTCGGGATCGCCGCCGCGGAAGCGGAAGCGATTCTTCTGGACGGTGGTGACATACGGATAGACGGCCTTGAACTCATCGGCGGGCGGCCCCGAGCTGGGCTGGCACAGGTCCGACCAGGCGTGGATGAGATTGCCGTTGTCGACGCCGTCCACCACCACGGTGAAACGCTTGCTGTCCGGAGGGACGCTGGCGGGCAGAGGCTGGGCCACGTAGCCGTGGTCGGCCGCCGCCATCACGAAGCCGTGGTAGGCCTCGTTGCCGTGTTCGCCGATATCCAGACCTTCGATTTCCTCTTCCTCGCCCACGCGGATGCCCAGCGTCAGCTTGAGGACGAACCAGGACACGAGCGAGACCGGGAACACGTAGGCCGCGATGATGGCCGGGCCGACGAGCTGAGGAATGAGGGCTTCGGTGCCACCACCCATGAGCAAGCCGTCGGCCGGGAGGCCGAGTTCTTGCAAACCAAACAGCCCGACGCAGATCGTGCCGAACACGCCGTTCACCAAGTGCACCGAGATGGCGCCTACCGGGTCGTCGACACGGATGCGGTCGAAGAAGAGCACGGAGAGCACAACGATGACGCCCGCGATGGCGCCGATGACCGCCGAGCTGGGCACACTGACAAAGGCACACGGAGCGGTGATCGCCACCAGGCCGGCAAGGCAGCCGTTCAGGGTCATGCCCAGGTCGGGCTTGCCGAGCAAGATCCAGGCGGTCAGGGTCGCGGTGAGCACGCCCATCGCGGCGGCCGTGTTCGTGGTAACGGCAACGCGGGCAATGGCACCCGGATCGACGGCCATCGTGCTGCCGGGATTGAAGCCGAACCAGCCGAACCACAGCACGAGGCAGCCAATGAAGGCCGCGGTGAGGTTATGGCCCGGGATGGCATTGACCTTGCCGTTGACGTATTTGCCGATGCGCGGGCCGAGTACGATGGCGCCGGCGAGAGCGGCCCAGCCGCCCGTCGAGTGCACCACGGTGGAACCGGCGAAGTCGAACAGGGCCTTGCCGTCACCGAAGAGCTTGCCGGCGCTGAGCAGGCCGCCGCCCCAGATCATGTGGCCCACGATCGGGTAGATCGCCACGGCCATGATGAAGGTGAAGATGATGAACGAGTGGTACTTGATGCGCTCGGCCACGGCACCGGACACGATAGTCGCGGCCGTTCCGGCGAAGACCAGCTGGAAGAAGAACTTGGCCCAAAGGGGCACGCCGGCCCACATGATTGATGAGTAGACGCCCCAGTAGTAATCGTTTGCAGGATACTCTTTGCTGAAGGAACCCGCACCGGGCACTTCGAGAGTGACGGGGATCTGCGAGTCTTTTGGATAGGACTGTCTGCCCATCTCGTCAATCTTGTCTACCAAGGGGGCGTACTTGGCATCGGCCAGATCGACATCCTTGTACTGCTCGGTGATGTCCGTCTTGATTTGTGCGGACAGGCTAGTGGTTTGCGGGCTGTTGTCGGGCCCACCCACCATGAACAGCCCCTTGGTGCCGAAGAAATCGTTGCCGTCGCCAAACATGAGCCCCCAGCCGACGATCAGGAAGCCGATCGAGGTGGCGGCAAAGACGATGAAGTTCTTGGACAAGATGTTGACGCAATTCTTGGCCCGGCAAAAGCCGGATTCGACGCAGCCGAAGCCCAGGTTCATGAAGAACACGAGCATGCCGGCCACCATGACCCAGAGGGTGTCGGCCATGATTTTGATATCCGCGGTACTGGGCCCGTCCGCGGCCTGGAGCGGGCTGGCCGCCAGCCAGGCAAGTAGCAAGAATCCCATCGAAATCGCCGTGCGCAACCCTTTCACTGCATTCCCCTTTGCTTAACGAGTACAGGAAACCGGTAGGAGGCGGACCAGCCCGAAGCGGTCTCGCGGAGTGCCTCAAAACTGATCCATTGGGTTGCCCCGGAGGTGAGCAAGAATCATGCCGCTGGCAGGAGAGGTAAAATTGCTAACTTAAGATTAATCAGTACAAAAGGTTGTGAAAATGCCCTGAACGGGGCAGGCTACCTCCAGCGGCCCCGACTGCAATCGTTGCATGCAGATTGTGCTTCACCTCTGGGCAACGCCGATTCTTGAAGCATGCCTCCGCCAAGCCTGCGCGAAGTCCACCTTTGAGACAAGACAGATCAACGATAATCCTGGTGAATCTGGAATCTTGGGGGCTGTCCCTGTCCTGCATCCTCGTTTGAATACTAGGTGAAATCGCGCCGTTTTTCTGGTTCACTGGTAGGATAGTCGACGGTCACTGGTTCACGGTCCCATGACAGTTCCGGAATTCTTGCAACCATTCCTGGGCACAAGCCCGCAGACGGCGAGGGTGCTGTACGGCATCGTTGCGGGCGTGGTGCTCTTCGTGCTCTTCTTGCTGTGGCTACGCTTCGGCCGAACGCCGCGGCGGCGGCGGGCCGCGCGCGCCGCCCAGGCTGCCCTCAACAACAAAGATTGGCAGACCGCCAACACCTGGATCGCCGTCGTCAAACGCCTGGCGGGCCGCTCTTCCTCGTGGGCCAAGCAACTTCGCCGACTTGAAGGCAAGTGCCTGCAACTGGCCGCGGAAGAATCGCTCGGCGCGGCCGCCTACGAAGAGGCGCTGGAACGCCTCCAGCAGGCTGCGGCTTGCCTCGAGCTAGATCCCGCCGAGGGCAAACGCCGTGTGCTCGAGACCATGCACGCCCACCTGCATCGTCTCTTCGTGGAAAAGAAAGAAAAGGACCTCGAAGACCTGGCAACGCGCATCCTTCGTCTTGCGCCGGCCAGCGGTTCACCCTATTTCTGGCAAGCGCTGAGCCGCCTGCGCCAGGCCCGCACCG
>JBFWSD010000207.1:0-8514 GCA_050248575.1 Gemmataceae bacterium | reverse complement strand
GCCCTACTTCTTCTCCCAGACCTGGATGCAGCGGAAGTCGAAGTCGCCACGTTCTTTCTGGAGACCAATTCCCTTCGTCTTGTCGCCGCCGATCTTCCAGGCCTTTTCGATGACCTCGTCGTTCAGATTGACGACGGCGACCCCCTTGGTGATGTCGAATTCGAGATAGTTCCATTCGCCCGCGGGCTTGGCGGGCTTGGCGTACTGCTTCGGGCCGGCATTCGGATAATCGCGAACCTGGAGTTGCTTACCCCAGATGTGCACGCCGGAATCGGCCCCCTTGGTGGCACGAAATTGCATCGTGATCACCGCGTTGTCGCTGTGGGTGGCCTTGGTGAAGATGTCGCCCTTGGCTTTCTTCGCGTCGAGATGGACGGCGCCGTCGACGATTGCCCAGCCCTCGGTTTTGCCGGTAAAGGGCTCGAGGTCCTTGCCGTTGTCGAGTCGCGTGAAACCCTTGTTGAGTTTACAGTCGTCGGCGGCGTGAAGGAGGCCGCAGGCCAGCACTAATGCGATCAGCCCGAGCAAACGTGCGCGCATCATGGGTCACTCTCCTTGGGTGTGAGGGACGTAGGAGCAGCGGCACCCGCACCGACAGCGTGCGCCGCGGGCCGGTACCATCCGGGAGGGACTTTGTTGATGGACGACGACCGACTACTGACGAAGAACGTCCCAGCCGTTGGCCTGGACGAACTGGCAGCCAAGTTCGAAATTGTTGTTGCGCCGGGACCGATGGACCACGCGCACCTCGCAGGGGTAGCCCGCCTCGGCAGGCACGAGGCCGAGCACGGTCCCTTCTTCGATCTCCATTTGCCCGACCGCCAGGCGGACGCCGCCCTTCGAGCGATCGAGTACCAGGCCGGGATAGGGATCGTCGAGAGCATCCCCCGGATCGTTGATCAGGACGCGAATCGGCGTCCGGCTCCTGGGAGAAGCACGTCGTTCACGCACGAGGGTGGGAGCTTCGGGCATGGTGGTGGGTCCTTCACAGGCGGCCGACTCATTGTCGGGGTGGGATCAAGGCCTGTTGCCTGGAATCGGTAGGTCTCTCACACCTTGCTATGCTAGGAACTGGAAGGGCAAGATACAACCAAAAAGTGGATCGCAGTCTGTGCCTGCCACCAGCTGGCTCATTCCCGGTCGCTGCAATCGACACGGTCGGGCGGCGACGCCTGTTGTGTGGCGGCACTGGGGGCGGCGATTGATTGACAGGTGGGTGTCGCTCCGGTTATAGTTTTCAGTTGAGAAGCATTTCCGCTGCGGCACATCGTGCGCCAGGGCCGACGGCGCGGGGGAGAGGACGATGTCAGACGCGCAGGACAGACCGGTGACCGAAGCCACGCGCGACTCGTCGGACACGAGCGCCGCCGGTTCGGTGACCGCCGCCGACGCACCCGCGCCGGGCAAGGAATTGCTCGACGATACGCCGACCATCATTTCCCGGCCCAGCCGCCGCCCCGCTCGACCGGAAGATTCCTTCGCCGAAGGATTGCGCGGCCGACGTCTCGCGCATTTCGAACTGATCGAGCCCATCGGCGTGGGGGGCATGGCGGCCGTCATCCGCGCCATGGACACGCACCTGGGCCGGTGCGTGGCCCTCAAGATTCTGCCCCCCGAGCTGGCCTCCGACCCCGAGAACATCAAACGCTTCGAGCAAGAGGCACGGGCGGCCGCCCGCCTCGACCATGAGAACATTGCCCGGGCTTACTTTTGCGGGCAAGACCAGGGGCTGCACTTCATCGCCTTCGAATTCGTCGAAGGCGAAAACCTGCGCATGATCCTCGAACGGCGCGGGCTGCTGCCCGTGCCCGAAGCGATCAACTACATGCTGCAGATTGCCACCGGGCTGGCGCACGCGGCCGAACGCGGAGTGGTGCACCGCGACATCAAGCCCTCGAACATCATCATCGGTCCCAACGGCCGGGCCAAGCTGGTCGACATGGGCCTGGCGCGCAGCCTCGAACCGCTGGCGGGCGACAACCTCACCCAGTCGGGCGTGACGCTGGGCACCTTCGATTACATCTCGCCCGAGCAGGCCCTCGAGCCGCATTCGGCCGACTGCCGCAGCGACATCTATTCTCTCGGATGCACCTTCTATCAGTTGCTCACCGGGCATGCGGCTGTGCCCGAAGGGACCTACGCCAAGAAGCTGCACCATCATCAGCACGTGGCGCCGATCGATCCGCGCCAGCTCAATCCGCAGATCCCCGACGAACTGGCGGCCATCCTCGCCAAGATGATGGCCAAGGATCCGCGCGACCGCTATCAGCGGCCCGAACATCTGGTGCAGCATCTGGTGCAGCTCGCGCAGCGGCTGGGCACCACGGGCGAAGTGCCCGACGGCGTCGTTTTTGTCGATGCACCGTTGCCAGCACCACCGCGGATGAGACCGCTGCTGGTGCTGGGCGTGTCGGCGGTGACGCTGGTGGCGCTGGTCATCGTGCATAGCATGGCGACGGTGCCGAACCAGCGGCCGACCGACTGGGCGAACCGGCCCATTCCGAATCTGCCCCAGCCCCCGGTGGGCGGGCCCAAGACGATCGATCCTGGCCCCGAGAAGCCGCCCGTGCCGGTGCCGGTGGCCGAACCGGTCCGCCGCGAAATCAAGTCCCCGCAAGAGCTCGTGGAGTTCCTGGCCGAGAAGAATGCGGTCGGCGAAGTGCTGCTCAGCGAAGATCTGGATCTGCCCTTGAAGGATGCGGCCACGCCGGGCTTCGTGTTTGACGGCGAGGGGGAACGCAGCCTGCTCATCGAGGCACGCGGGCAGCGCCGGACCATCCGGCTCGACTACCTGGCCGTGTCGAACTTCCTTGCGGGCGTGCCCTGGAACGTGCTCACCATCAATGGCGGCGGCACGGTCACCCTGCGTAACCTCCGCTTCGAAGTGAACGCCAAGGAGGCCGACCAGATCATGATGGCCGCCGTCAAGCTGCAAGACAGCGGGCAGCTCATCATCGACAATTGCGAGTTCGTGCAGATCAAGCCCCCCGGCAACGACAAGGGCCGCCTCAGCTCGATTGCCATCGTCGGCAGCAGCGAGGCCGCGACGCGCCCGGTGGCGACCATCCGCCGTTCTTACTTCTCGCGCAGCTCGGACGACAGCGGCAATGAAATGCCGCTGATCGCCCAGGACGCCGTCACGGTGCAGAATGGTGCGCTGGTGAACCTTGAAGACTGCGCGTTTGGCCCGCACAGTGCCCTGGTGCACGTGCTCAAGGGGGCGGGCGACATCCGGCTCAACAATTGCTCGGCGTTCGTGCTCGACGGTGCAATCTTCCGGGTCGACAGCGAAGGGTCGCCGAAGCTGAGTGCCCGCAACTCGGTGTTCTCGAATCCGCGCAGCGCGTCCGGGCAGGGGCAGCCCATCGACGCCGTGCTGGTCCGCCAGAGCGGCGAGGGCATGCTCAAGTACACGGGCAACTGGAACCGCTACCACAACCTCAACGCGCTCTGGCGCAGCGACGCCGCGGGCAGCGGACTCAGCTACAACGAGTTCACCCAGCTCGCCTGGGTGGACGACAAGAAATCCGAGGTGATGCTCGACAGCCCGTGGAGCGACAAGACCCCGCTCCGCCAGCTCGAGAACGGCCAGCCCATGCTTGCCTTCCTGGTGCGGCAAGACGTGCCCGAACTGCGCATCCTCGACAAGACCAAGGTGGTCGGCGTCGAATACTGCTCGTGGGGCCAGTGCTACAACGCACCCTTGCAGCCCCTCAAGGAACGCGTGGTCGACAACCAGCAGCGCAAGCTCATCGTCGATCCCGATCGCGAGTTCGGCACCGGCGCCTATCGCACCCTGCGCCAGGCCATGGACGACGTCCAGCCCGGCGACGTGCTGCTCATCAAGAAGAATGGCCTGTTCGCCGTCGACCCGGTGCTGCTCGACAAGCCCCGGCTCGACCTGACCATCCGGCCCTTCAACGCCAGCTATCATCCGATCCTGACTCTCGGCAGCACCATCGAGCAAGGGGCCGCCCTCTTCCATCTGCACAGCGGCAAGCTCAAGCTCGAGAATCTCGAGTTCCAGCTCAAGCCGCGCGGCGCCAACCAGAGCCTGGCCGTAGTACGGATCACCGGCTCCGGGCATTGCAGCATGTCGGGCTGTGTGGTGACGCTCGAGCCCGACAGCAACGACGATGCGCCGCCCGGCCTCGCGGTCATCACGCTCATGGATCAGCGTTCGCTCGGCGACCTCGATACCGACATGCCCGATATGCACCTCGAGAACTGCTTCGTGCGCGGCGAAGGGGCACTCCTGTCAGTGCCCGCCAGCCAGTCGTTCAAGCTGGAGGCCGACAACTGCCTGTTCGTGCTGGCCGGCTCGCTGGTGTCCATGGGCGGGCTGCCCGGCGAAGACGCGGCCCAGGGGCTGGCCTCGTCCATCTTCAATCTCAAGCGCGTCACCAGCTACATTGCGGGCCACGCGCTCAACCTGCGCACCGCCAAGGGCACGCGCGACCTGGTCCCCATCAACGTTCGTGCCACCGATTGCCTGTTCGCCTCGGCCAAGGGGCACACGCTCGTCCACTTCGACGGCACCATCCCCAACACCTCCACGGGGGAGATGATGATCCTGCGTGCCCTGTCGTGGGAAGGCATGGGCAGCGCCTACAGCAACTTCAAGGACTATCTCGACCACTTGCCCAAGGGGGAAGAGATGCCTCTGATGCCGTTCGGGCAAGACAAGTGGGCCACCTTCTCGCGCGAACGCAACCGCATCATCGACAACGTGAAGTTCGCCGACACGCCGATGACCGAAGCGGCTTTCGCCCGCGTCCTGCCTCCCAGCTTCAAGCCCCAGACCGCGAACAAGCTGGTGAAGGGAGTGGAAAACCTCTTGTCGCTGCCCCGCCCGCTGGTCGACAGCGGCGTGCTCACTCCCGCGCCCAGCGACGAGTGACCGTCACTTTTTCACGCGGCAGACCTCGAGCACTTCTTCGCTCTTGCGCAGCACCACGGTGCGACGTTCGGTCGTTTCCTGAGGGCTGCCCGCGTTGCGGGTCAACACCACGTTCACGTGTGATTCCCCGGCGAGCAAGTTGATGTTGGCCCGGTAGTAGTGGACCACGATCACGTATTCCCCGGGCGGCGCCTTGGCGATCTGGTAGCGCTCCGGGCCGTAACCCTGCGTCTGATCCTGCGAGAGCTGCCCGCCGCTCTTCGTCTTCGGGTTCTGGTAATAGCAGCGTTCGCCGTCGGGCTCGATCACCCACAGGTCCACGTCGGTGGCGTCCGTGTTCCACGAGATGGTGACGCGCAAGTCGCTCTTCGGCGCGGGCTCGATCATCTGTTCCAGGCGAGTGCCGAAAAGATCCGCAAGCTCCCTGGAGACCCGCTTGTTGCGGATGGCCTGCTGCATCATGCGGGCGTATTCCTCGCGGGCCACCACCGCCAGATCCTGGCGAAAACGAGAGTCCCAGCTGCCCGCCAGCAAGAGCTCGTAGTGCAGGGCGGCCAGGCCGTATTTGCCGCTCTCCTCGAGGGCCCGGGCCAGGTCGCGATAGCTGTGCGGCTCGAACGGCCGATTGCGTTCCACTTGCTGGAAGAGGACCGCCGCGTGCCCGGGTAGCTTCATATCGACCAGACGATAGCCCACCAGCCGCAACGCATCGGGCCGCGCGGGATAGTCCTCGATCACCGACGAAAGAACGCGCAACGCCCCTCCGGTATCGCCCGCCTCGAGCCGGCGCTCGGCCTCGGCCAGGAAGGGCTGAACCGCGCGCGGTTCGGCCCGGCGCGCCTTCAGGTAAGCCGCCGGCAAATCGCGATACTCGACGAGGGAACAGTCCAGCGGCTCGCTGCCAATGTCGAGGTCGCTGTCGGTTAGCAGCTCGAGCAGCTTCTTGACGTGGTCGGCTTGCTTGCTCTCCTTGAGCTTGAGGCGCGGTTCGATGCGGGCCAGGAATCGTTCGAGCATCTGCCGCGGCGTGAGCAGCTGGCCCGCCTCGCGCCAGGCGTCCGCCAAGAAGCCGGCGACACCGCCCTCCTTGAGGATCTTGCCGTTTTCTTCTTGCAGGTTGAAACGCTTGTAGTCGTTGTCGCTCTCGAGGACAAGGAACGAGGCCACCGAACTGCCGATGCTGAATTGCTGGCAGTAGGCAGTCACCAGCGGATCGAGCTTGGGGTCATCGAGGGCCGTCAACGCGGCCACGGCAATTTCGCCCCAGGCGCGCGGGGCCAGCTCGCTTTCCGCGGCAGTAACCTTGAATTCGCGTCGCTCCTTCTTGCCCAGGAAGGTCCCTTCGATCACGACGCTCGTGGCGCCGGGCTGCGCAACCTTGCCCGCCACGATCAGCTCGCCGCCGGGATAGATGGCAGCTTGCCGGCCCGCGATCAACACGTCGCTGGCGCCCGGGATCGTCACACGCTCCACCTGGAAGCAATGACTGCGATGAGCACGGGCGGCCGCCGTCACGTCCGCTTCGCCGTAGCACTGGAACACGCCGCCCCCCTTGCGAGTGAGTGCGGCGAAGAGCTGCTGGTTTTCCGCCCCCAGGCCGATGCGATAGCAGTGGAAGCGATAAGGGAAGCGACACTTCGTCTCGAAGCGGGCCGTCAGCGCGGTTACTTCCGGTTCGCCCCAGGTGACCTGCCCATCGGAGAGCAGGAAGAGGTTGACCGGCGTGTTGGTCCCCACGAGCGACTTGCCCGCGCTGAGCTTGTCGAGCGCGGCCGACAGGTCGGTGGCCCCTTCCAGGACGATGCCGTCGAGCTTGGCGAAGACCTTGTCGCGGCCCGCCGCATTGTTGGCGATCCAGCCCGCCGGCTCCAGCCAGCTCGCGCCGACGTTGAAGGCCAGCACGTTGAAGTGACTGATCGAGTCGTCGCTTTCCAGGATCTTGCGCAGCAGCTTCATGTTGACGCCAAAGCGGGCGGGCTGCTCGCTCTGCGAGACATCCAGCAGAAAAACGGCGTGCCGCGCGAAGGGGCGCGCCGCCTCCACCTCGAGATCGGGCCGAACCCGCGCGTACAGATAGTGTGGCCCGCCCAGGTCTTGCTGGCCGGCGATGGCCTGGATTCCGGGCTGCGCCGGCGTGAAGCGGAAGGTGGCCGCGCCGCCCGGACCCTGGTCTTGCCAGGCGCGGGCGTAGCTGAGCTTGCCCGCGCGCACGCTGCCCGCCGGCGTTTCCGGCGTGAAGACAGGCTCCTTCGCCTCGGCCGCGTTCGCTTGCAGAGTGAAACGGATCTCTTGCAGCTTGCCGTCGGGCAGCTCGAAGCGATATACACATTGCTGCTGCACCACGGGCAGCAGTTCCTCGTAGGCAATGATGATGCGGTTGTAGCCCTTGGGGGCGATCGGAAAGACGCGGCCGCTGAAGGTGTTGCCCCCCGCGTATTCGAGCAGGGCCGGATCGATCTTGCCGCGCACAATCTCTTCGTAGACCTCGGCGGCGCGCTGCTTGGGGAAGACGCGGCCCAGCCGCAGCTCGCCCCAGTCTTTCGTGTTGACGTTGAGGACCAGTTGCTCGGGGGGCAAGGCCGCCAGCGCGTTTTCGGGCAAGGGGGGCGTATCGCCCTGCCGCGCAAAGCGCGGCGGGGGCTGGTCGCGGCGCGGCCCGAGGAACATTGCGTAATAGCTGGGACTGGCCCCGGTGGGGAGCGGGTATTCGAAGGTGCCCTCGAGCTGGCGCTCATGCGGGTTGCGGAAGATATGATCGACCACGGTGCGTGCCCGCGGGCCATCGACGCTCACGCTCACATGCAGGCTGACCAGCTCGAGCGCATTGCCGTCCCCCACATAGACGCGTGCAAACGTGGGCTGCCGCGCATCCCGTTTCCACACCGCCGGCTTGTGGGCCGAAGCGGTCAACACCTTCGACATGGGCACGACCAGGTCGGCGACCGGATAGATGCGGCCCCGCGCGGGCCTGGGGTTCAAGATGCCCTCGAGCAACGTCGATTCCATGCGTGCCCGCATCCGCGCCAGGGCTTCGAGGTCACCGCTCGTCGATTTTTCCAGCTCTTCGAGCTGCCGTATCTGACTTTGCAGATGCAGCAACGAGTCCTCGGCGTCGTTGATGTATGCAGGTATCGGCGGCGGCGGTGGAGTCCCACGGAGGCGCGCCTCTTCTTCGTTAATAATGATCTGCGGACGACTGGTCTGTGCCCTGGTCACTCGGATGGCTGCTGGCGCCGATCCGACCCCATCGCCAATGACTTGCGGTGCGGCCGCGGCAAAAGTTTCGCCGCCACCTGTAGCCGCAAACTGTTCCGGTGAAATGGTTGGTTCTTCAATGGAGAGCTTCGAATCATGTGCCCTGTCGAGTTGAAATTCCTTTTTCTGCCATCGTATGGCGGGCTGCTCGACGAGGGCCACACGCGGGGCGGCTTCCTCTTCAGCCACCGGCGCGCGGACATCACGGCCGCAGCCTACTTGCCCGAGCAGGGCTACCGCCAACGTCAACAAGGCCAGCCGGCGCGCAAGGTTCATGGCATCCTCCGGTGAGGTGAGGCCAAAACCGGAAAGCTCGGCACGAAGAGAATAGGCATGGCCCCGGTTTACTCCCCAAGGCC
>JBFWSD010000206.1:0-8522 GCA_050248575.1 Gemmataceae bacterium | reverse complement strand
TCAACCATTTCTTCGGGTGACATGCCGAGCTCGTACTGCTCCACGATCAGATCGAGTGGAATGCGCGTCTTCGTGACGCGATAGATGCCTCCCTCGTGCAAGGTCAACGGCGGGCACTTCAGGGGAAGCGGCAGTGCCGGATCGGTGGCTGGCGAATCATTCATTGCTTTTCCTCCGGGCGCAAGTCGGCCGTCATCGGGCTCTTTGACCCACAAATGCACCAGGATCCATCAAGTACCACCCGAAGATCACGATGATCGCAATCGACGCCATAACCAAGAACATGACAAACCTCTGTTTCGCTTCGGCCGGAGTTACCGTGCCGGGCACCGGATCGGGTCGCCCCTGAGAAGCCTGTTTCCGTATTCGGTTGACTTGGGAGCGAAAACAAAGGAACGAAATCAACGGAAACATTCCAGGAAATCCAGCCAGCCAGCTAAAGCAGAGATTCTTTCGATGCAATCTCCTCACAAGTGCTTCCGCGTGCTCATGGCCAAGGTAACCCTTGTGTTCCGACACGAACAAGATCGGACCTAATCCCACAAAAACTTCGAATGCAAATGATACGATTCTGACATCGTTCGAAGCGGGGGCATATTCAGTGACTTCAACAAATACCGGCATCGTTTGATCGTCTGTTTCGGCCGAACGAGACCTGGGCGCAAGTTGGCCTGGGCTCCTGCATTATACCTCGGCAGGCTGGCTGGCCACCAGAAATGTGCTATTCTTGGGGCATGACCGACTCGCCGTCCACTTCGCCGATCGTCATCCTCATCCCTGTCTTCAACGACTGGGAAGCGACGCGGCTGCTGCTGGGGAAGCTCGATCACGAGCTGGCCGCGGCCCGTTTGCCCATGCCGATTCATGTTCTGCTGGTTGACGATGCTTCCACGCAGGCGGCGCCCGCGGGCTACCTCGAAGACCTGGCGGCCCGGCCTGCCGTCGAGAGCGGCGAGGAATTCCTCCGCGTCGAAAGGCAGTCGGGCGAGGCGGCCACCCTCACGCCGACGCGCGTGTCGTCGTTTCAGCGCATCGAGATCCTCGAGCTGCGCCGCAACCTGGGCCACCAGCGGGCCATCGCGGTCGGCCTGTCCTGGATCCACGCCAATGAAAACTGCCAGGCCGTGGTCGTCATGGACGGCGACGGCGAAGACGAGCCCCGCGACGCCCTGCGCCTCATCCAGCGCTACTTGCAGAACAGCCACCGGCCGATCGTGTTCGCGCAGCGGGCCCAGCGCTCCGAGTCGCTGGTCTTTCGCTTCTTCTACGGTATCTATCGCGTGATGTTCCGCGTGCTGACGGGCCACAAGATCGACTTCGGCAACTTCAGCATCCTCCCGTTCGAGGCGGTCGATCGCCTGGTGGCCGTCACCGAACTGTGGAATCATTACGCCTCGGCGGTGATCAAGGCGCGGCTGCCCTTCGAGTCGATCCCGACCAAGCGCGGCGTGCGCCTGGCGGGCAACCCGCGCATGAATTTCCTCAGCCTGGCCCTGCATGGGCTGAGCGCGATCGCTGCTTACGGCGACGTGCTCGGCGTGCGCTGCTTGCTGGCGAACATTGGCGTGATGGTGGCGGCCCTCATCGGCATCGCCGTGGTGGTGGCCATCCGCCTGGGCACCGAGATGGCCATTCCCGGCTGGGCCACCAACGCCTTCGGCCTCTTGCTCATTGTGTTGTTCCAGGCGATCATCAGCTCGGTCCTATTCATCTTCATCATTCTGGGCAACCGGCAGGGGGCCAACTTCTTGCCGGTGCGCGATTACTCCTACTTCGTGCTGCGCACGCGGAGGCTGGTGTGTCGGCCATGAGCAGCCAGGCCTACGTGGGTTCGGAACTGGAGCTGTTCGCCGCGGCGGTGAACTGGAAGAGCTACCTGGCGCGGCAGCTCCGCCCGCACTTCGGCGACGAGGTGCTTGAAGTGGGCGCCGGGCTGGGCACCACGACCGCCGCGCTCTTTGACGGCAGGCCGCGCCGCTGGGTTTGCCTCGAACCCGACGGGCAGATGGTGGCCCAGCTCAACGCGCGTATCGAGAGCGGCGAACTGCCTTCGGTTTGCCAGGCGCGGGGCGGGATCCTGGCCGATCTGCCCGCCGATCAGGTCTTCGACACCATCCTTTATGTTGACGTCCTCGAGCATATCGAGGATGACCGGGCCGAGATGGAGCTGGCCGCCCAGCACCTGAAGCCGGGCGGCCGGCTGGTCGTCTTGGCCCCGGCCCACAACTGGCTGTACACACCGTTCGACAAAGCGATCGGGCACTTCCGGCGCTACAACAAGTCGATGCTCGCAGCGGCGGCCCCGGCGAACCTGCCCCGCATCCGTCTGCGTTATCTCGACAGCGTCGGGCTGCTGGCCTCGCTGGCCAACCGCTTGCTCTTGCAGAAGAGCATGCCCTCGCCGAAACAGATCTGGGTGTGGGATCGCTTCATGGTCCGGCCGTCGCGCTGGCTCGATCCGCTGCTCTTCTTCTCGCTCGGCAAATCGGTGCTGGGCGTCTGGCAGAAGTAGGTTCGCGATGTCCTCCCGCTGCCAGGCCGGCATTCTCTTCGTGGTGGTCGCGCTGGTCTTCTTCCTGCCGTTGCTGTTGCGGCCCGCCGCGCTGCTCTATTCCGACTACTCCGACTTCATCGGCTACCACTTGCCTTGCAAGGCGTTCCTGACGCGGTCGTACCAGGAGACGGGCGCGCTGCCCTGGTGGTGCCCGCTGATGTTCGCGGGCATGCCCTTCGCGCACGATCCGCAGGTGGCGATGTTCTACCCGCCCCACTGGCCAGCCCTTCTGGTGCCCGAACAGCACGTGGGGGCCGTGCTGAGTTGGCTGCTCGTCTTGCACGTGTTGCTGGCGGGCATCTCGATGTACGCCTATGCCCGCCACCGCGGACTCGATGGGGCCGGGGCGCTGGTCGCCGGCCTGGGCTACATGTTTGCCGGCAAGTGGCTGCTCCACTTGCTGGTGGCGGGCCACTTCAACGCTGCGCCCCTGGCCTGGCTGCCCCTTGGCTTGCTCTTCCTGGAACAGGCGATGACGCGCCCGCAACGAGCGCGGGCCATCTGGGCCGGCGCCGTCTTCGCCCTCATCGTGCTGGGCAGCCATCCGCAACTGACCTTCTACACGGCCCTGTTCGTCGTGATGTGGACCGTGACCACACCGATTGCAACGTCTCCCTATCAAGTGCTGGATCCAACCTCATTAACGCCCGAGTTTGAGGTGACGCCGAAGCGACGCGCAATGATCATGGTCATTGCCCTCGGGCTGGCCGGTGTAACGACACTTCTCCTTGCAGCCATCCAGATCTTGCCCGCCTATGAAGCGGCGACAGCTTCCAGTCGCAATCTCGGCGTGCCCTCTTATCGCGACACCATCATGGGCGGCACGCTGTCAATCCTTGGCTTCGTCGGGCCGCCCATCTATGAAGTACCGGGCTGGCTCTGGGAAGATCGCGGCGGCGTGGGGCTGGTCTGGCTGGTCGCCGCCGTGTGCGCGCCCGTGCTGTTGCCCAGCCGCCTCGTGCGTGCCGAAGCGACGATCACCGGCGTCTGGCTCTTTCTTGGCCTGGGGGGCGTGGTGCTCCTGCAATGGGTGCCCGGGTTTCATCTGTGGCGGCTGCCCTCGCGCATGCTGCTGCTGGCCGGCTTTCCGATCGCGCTCCTGGCGGGCCGCTCCGTGCAAGCACTCTGCGCCGAGATTCCACCGGGCGACGAGATACTGGCGCGCTGCCGCGGCTTGCTGGGCAAGGTGGCCGCCATCTTGTTCGTGATCCTGCTGGTCGTCGTGGTCGGCTTTCGCAAGTATGGCTTTCCGCTGCATCTGGTTCCGTACTGGCCCGCGGCAGTTATGCTGTTGCTGTTGTGCTTCTGGCTGCTGCGCGGGCCGCGCTCCGCGTGGGCCTGGGTTGTCTTGCTGCTGGCCGATGCGTGGCTGCTGGCGTGGCCCTACGTCGAGGTGCGTTCCGAGGCCGAGGTGCGTACTCCCTCGTCATCCGTTCGCTACTTGCAACTGCGCCGCGGCGAGCGGGGCCGCGCTCTCGATGTGCCCCCAACGGGCCGCCTCGACTGTTCCACGCCCCTCTGGCTCGACTTTGCCCTCCTGGCCGATGTCGAGGCCGTGCGGGGCTACAACCCCCTCGACGTCCTGCGCTTCAAGGAATACCTCAACCTCATGATGGATCGCGACGAGCCGCTTCGCGCCGTGAACGGGCTGACCTTGCCCGTGCCCGCGTCGATCGTCATCAAGAACCAGGCGCTCGCCGATCTGCTGGGCGTTCGCTTCCTGCTGATACCGCGCGGAGCGAAACTGGAAGAGCACGTGCCCGCGACGGCGCTGCGCGATGGCGCGTGGCAGAAGGTCTTCGAAGATCCAGCGCCGCGTGGCTATTGCATCGCGCGCAGCGGCCCGGCGAGTGACGATGGAGGCTTTCACGAGTTGCCCGTGTACGAGGTCTACGAAAACAGGCAGACGCTGCCGCGTGTTTTCTTGGTGGGGCAGGCGAAGCCGCTGCCCGGCCGCGACGGGCTACTGGCCACCATGAAGGCTACCGACTTTCGCGGCACGGTCTTGCTCGAAGGCGAGATCGAGGAAAGCAAGCCGGGCAGTGATTTCGCGGGCACGGCACGCATCGTCACCTCGTCGCCCAATGAGGTGGTGGTCGAGGCCTCGGCCAGCGCGCCGGGCTGGCTGGTGCTGACGGACGTCTGGTTCCCGGGCTGGAGCTGCACCCTGGATGGGATCGACCTGCCCGTGCGGCGGGCCAACTACCTGTTCCGGGCCGTGCGTTTGCCCGCGGGCGAGCATCGGCTGGAGTTTCGGTTTTCGCCCCGTTCGCTCGAGCTGGGGGCCTGGCTGTCTGCCCTCGGGCTGCTGCTCGTTCTGCTGAGCATCGGCTGGGCAGTCGTTCGTCGTTGAAGGAGCCGACGTGGAATTGGTCGTGAATACCGAGCAGCACGGGAGCACGCTGGCGGCCCTGTTGCGGCTGCACCTGCCCGACCGCTCCTGGTCGCAGGTGCGGCGGCTGATCGAGACGCGCCACCTGCTGCTGAACGGCGAGCTGTGCCTGGATGCGGCCCGCCGCGTGAAGGAAGGGGATACTCTGAAGCTGCTCGAAGAATCGGCGCCGAAGCCGAGACAGCCCGAGCAGGTCGTCATTCGCTTTCTGGACGAGCATATCGTCGTGGTCGAGAAGCCGGCGGGCATCAGCACCGTGCGGCATCCGGCGGAAAGGAACTGGACCGCCGAGCGGCGCGCCCTCGATCCCACGCTGGACGATCTTGTACACAAGCTGATCGTGGCCGAGGAACGGCGCAGCCCGGGCTATGCTGCGAAAAAGACCACGCCTCGTTTGCGCATCGTGCATCGGCTCGACAAGGCCACGAGCGGGCTGCTCGTCTTCGCCCGCTCCGTGGAGGCGGAACGCGAGCTGGGCAAGCAGTTTGCCCGCCACTCGGCAAAGCGGCGTTACCTGGCCCTCGTGCCGGGGCATCCCAGGGGGCAGACCATTCGCAGCCGGCTGGTGCGCGATCGCGCCGACGGCCGGCGCGGCAGCACCGATGCCCCCGACGAGGGCAAGGAGGCCGTCACGCACATCGAGATCGTCGAGCAGCTCAAGGGCTACACGCTGCTCTCGTGCCAGCTCGAAACGGGCCGCACCCACCAGATCCGCATCCACCTCGCCGAGCTGGGCCATCCCATCTGCGGCGAGGCGGTCTATCACAAGCGGCCCGACGGCACGGTGAGCGAAGACAGGAGCAACGCCCCGCGGCTGTGCCTGCACGCCACCGAGCTGGGCTTCGTGCACCCGATCACCGGCGAAGCGATGCACTGGACGATGGCCCTGCCCGACGACCTGGAGCAGTTCGTGCGCGGCCTGCGCCGCAAGAAAGACGTGCACATTTGAGTTCGACTTCTTGGTTCAGCATTCAGGAGAAAACCATGCGCTGGTACACGCTCGCGACTTTTGCCCTGTTGCTCTCGCTCGCGCCGGCGGCCCGGAGTGACGAGGACAAGGACAGCAAGTCCCTGCAGGGCACATGGCTGGCCCAGACAGCCGAGCTCGGCGGCAAGCCGTTCCCGGACGAAATCCGCAAGACCATCAAGCTGACGCTCGAGGACGGCAAGTACACGGTCTCGGTTGCCAAGAATCTCGACAAGGGGACCGTGAAGCTCGATCCTGTCGCCAAGCCGAAAGCCATGGACATCACGGGCACCGAGGGCCCGAATCGCGGGCGGAAGTACCTGGCCATCTATGAGCTCGACGGCGACACGCTCAAGATCTGTTACGACCTGAGCGGCAAGGCCCGCCCGAATGAGTTCAAATCCACCGCGGGCAGCCAGCTCTTCCTGGTCACCTACCAGCGGGAGAAGAAGTGACGACGGCCCGCGCCGATCGAGGCAACGAAGGGTCAGGGCCGCATTCCAGCTGGGCATTAATCGGCAAAGATCACGTCGTGGCCAAACTGTGCCCGTTGCCGGAATACTTGCCCAAGAATCAGCACAAATACGTTCGTCTCCAGTCAGCAGGCAACCTGCTGAAAGGAACAACGATGTCGAGTCAGTTTCCCACTCGGTCCCGGCCGCGCGACTCCCGACCATGCCGTCAGCCAGCGAATACTCGGCGGGCCGTTTTCAGGAGCGGTCCGTTTCCCTCGGCAGCCCCACCGCGTATCCTGGTGGGGAAGACAATGTGCCTGCCCGAGGAGGAGTCATGCTGCACCAGTGCCTGGATCGTCGTGAGTTCGTGGTCGGATTGCTGTCGGCCGCCGGGCTGAGTGCTCTTGCCCGGGCCGCCGAGGAGAAGCTGCCCCCGGTGCGGGCCATCACCAAGGGCCCGAAGTTTCACTGGTTCGGCTATTACGACAAGTGGGAGTTCGATCCCACCGATCGCTATGTGCTGGGCATGGAGGTCGAGTTCGAGCATCGTTCGCCCCGCCCGGACGATGTCATCAAGATCGGCATGGTCGATCTGCAAGACAACGATCGCTGGATCGAACTCGGGCAGTCGAAAGCCTGGGGCTGGCAGCAGGGCTGCATGTTGCAGTGGCGGCCCGGCTCGAAGACCGAGGTCGTCTGGAACGACCGCGACGGCGATCACTTCGTGTGTCAGCTGGTCGACGTGAAGTCGGGCAAGAAGCGGACCTTGCCGCATCCCGTGTATACGCTGAGCCCGGATGGCAAGACGGCCCTGGGGCTGGATTTTCGCCGGGTCAACGACATGCGGCCCGGGTACGGCTACGCCGGGCTGCAAGATCCCAATCGCGATATTCTCGCCCCCAAGGATAGCGGCATCTATCGCCTGGACCTCGACACCGGCAAGGCCGAGACCATCGTGGCCATTGCCGACGTGCTGCCCATCAAGCCGCATCCGGAAGATCTCTCCAAGAAGAAGCACTACTTCAATCATCTGCTCTACAACACCGACGGTTCGCGCTTCATCTTCTTGCATCGCTGGGGCCCGCCGGGCGGACGCTGGGGCGGCGGCACGCGCGGGCTGACCGCCGACGCCGCGGGCAAGAAGCTCTTTTGCTGGGACCCCTCGGGGGGCACCTCGCATTTCGTCTGGCGCGATCCCAGGACCATCCTGGTCTGGACCAAGGACCCGGATGACCTGAAGCGCTCGGCTTTCCTGCTGTTCGAAGATCAGAGCGACAAGCACGAGGTGATCGGCAAGGGCGTGATGACGGTGAACGGGCACTGCACCTATCTGCCCGGGAATGAATGGATCTTGAACGACACGTATCCGGATGCGGCCCGCAATCAGAATCCTTACCTGTACAACGTGAAATCGGGCAAGGCGGCGCCGCTGGGACATTTCCGTTCGCCCCCGGAATATCGCGGCGAATGGCGCTGCGACACGCACCCGCGGTTCAGCCACGACGGCAAGAAGGTGGTCATCGATTCGCCGCACGGGGACAACGGCCGCCAGCTCTATCTCATCGACATCAGCGGCATCGTGTAGGGCGATTTGCGGAGATTCGAGAACTCATTGAGGTGGCTCATGCAGGTCAGCACCAGACAACCGTTGCTCGCGACACTCTGCACGGCTTGCTTGCTCGCAGGCTGGGTAAGCACCGCCAGGGCGGCCGAGGACAAGGAGGCGCGTCCGCCCAACGTCATCGTCATCTTCACCGATGACCAGGGTTCGATCGACACGAACGTTTACGGCGCGAAGGACCTGGTCACGCCGAACATGGACAAGCTGGCCAGGGAGGGCGTGCGTTTCACGCAGTTCTATGCGGCAGCGCCGGTCTGTTCCCCCTCGCGCGCGGGCCTGATGTCGGGCCGCTATCCGCTGCGCGCGGGCGTGCCGAGCAACGTGGCCACCGACAAGCAAGGGTTGCCCGCCAGCGAAATCACCATGGCCGAGGTCTTCAAGACAGCGGGCTACGCGACCGCCCATATCGGCAAGTGGCACCTGGGCTACACCAAAGAGACGATGCCCAACGGGCAGGGCTTCGATTACTCCTTCGGCCACATGGTCGGCTGCATCGACAACTACTCGCACTTTTATTACTGGAGCGGCCCTAA
>JBFWSD010000205.1:0-8535 GCA_050248575.1 Gemmataceae bacterium | reverse complement strand
CGGCAAGCTCATCCCCGGCGATGATCCGCGCCTCGATCCCCTCTGGGCCAGGTGCGGCGAGCTCGGCATTCCCGTGCTGATCCACATGGCCGACCCGAAAGAATACTGGTATCCGCTCACGCCCAACACCTTTCATTACGGCATGAAGGCGGAGAGCTCGCAGTTCTACGACCGCGACAAGATGCCGAGCTGGGAAGAGCTGATCCGCCAGCGCAACAACATCCTGAAGAAGCACCCGAAGACGAAGTTCATCGGCGCCCACATGGGCAGCCTCACCTTCGACCTGAAGCAGCTCGGTGAAACTTTCGACAAGTATCCGAACTTCCATGTCGACTGCTCGGCGCGCACGCGCATCCTGGGCCGCCTCAACCCGCAGGCCGTGCGCGACTTCTTCACCAAGTATCAGGACCGCATCCTGTTCGGCACCGATTCGAGCGTGCTGAACAACGTCAAGCCGAGCGACGCCGCCGGCGTGGCCGCCTGGCAAGACCGGGCGGCCCGCTTCTACGCCCGGCATCTCGAATACTTCGAAACGAACCAGGTCGGCCTGGTCGAACCCTATGGCTGGGGCAAGGAATGGCTGCGCATCACCGGCGTCAAGCTGCCCCCGGAAGTGCTGGAGAAGTTCTATCACGGCAACGCCGAGCGTTTGATCCCCGGGCTGGCCCGCGCCGAGCCGCGCGGCGCCGCCGACACCGAGCTTGGCAAGCTCGCCGCCAGCATGAAGCCGGGCACCTGGGCCGAGCTGAAGACCGACGGGCTCACCGCCGACCTCCTCAAGGTGCAGAATCATCACATCCTGGAATACACCGCGGCCGGCACCTGGGCGCCGAAGTCGCAGCAGTTCCTGTTCGTGGGGCAAGGGCACTACTCGGCCCTCAAGTTCATCCGTTTCGATGCCGCCGCCAACACCTGGAAGCTGCTGCCCACTCCCTCCTGGTGGCAAGGCGATGCCGAGACGGGCAAAGGGCCGATCGGCCACGCCTACTACAACAACACCATCGATCCCGACAAGGGCCTCCTCTATCACCATCAAAGCGCCACGCGTCTGGTGCATCGCTACGATGTGGCCAAGGACGAATGGACCACCTTGCCCGAGATCAAGGACGCGGCCACCGGCCACGGCACGGCCATCGCCTACTTCCCCGAACGCAACGGGCTGGTCCGCGTGCTCGGCGGCAATGTCCATTGCTTCGACGAGGGCAAGCAAGCGTGGTCGAAGCTGAACACCGAGAAGCTGGCCATGGGGCCCTACCACAACGTGGCCCGCTATAGCCCGGGCCACCAGCTCGTGCTCTTCGGCGGCGGCAACGGCAGCAAGCACCTCTACACCCTCGACGCACAGGGCAACATCGCCAGGCTCGACGACGCCCCCGTCGAGATCGGCATCAACACGGCGCTCGTCACCGTCGATCCGGTCACGGGCGACTTCCTCGTCTTGCACCGCGACGACAAGTTCTTTGCCCTCAACCCGAGCACGGGCAAGTGGCGCGAGCTCAGCACCGAGGGCATGCCGTTCGCGATGAAGGGAAGCAGCTTCGACGTGATCGCCGCGCCAGTCAAGAATCACGGCGTGACGATGTTCGTGACGGCCCCGCGCAAAGGTCTGAAGGTTTGCCTCTACAAGCACGCCGCCGCGAAATAGCCTTCACGGGCTGCCCTCGAACCCCAGCAGTCTGCGCACCAGGGCCAGGGCCTGCTCGCGCGTGGTGACCGTGCCATCGAGCTGGGCTTCGCGGACCGCGTCGAGGATTCGCTTGTACTCGGGGCCGGGAGGCACGCCCATCTCACGCAGATCGTCTCCCGTGATCAGTTGCCTGGGATTGATGTCGGAGTCCGACCACTCGCGAAGTCGTTGCCGGCAGAACTCGACGTGTTCGATGCTGCGGCTGCTGGCTTCGGCGTCGGCCCGGTGCAGCTCGAGCAGCTCGTCGATTCCTTCGTGCATCAGCATCACCTTGAGCTTGCTGTCGCGCATCTTCGGGGCGTCGCAAAGGTACTGATGCTTCTCGACCAGCCAGGCCACGCGTTCGCGCTCGGCGTTGGAGAGCTTGAGGCGGCGGCAGATCTCGTCGGCGAGGCGGCGGCCCACGTGCTCGTGGTAGTAGAACGTGTAGCGTTCGGGAGTCAGCCCGACCGTGCGCGGCTTGCCCACGTCGTGCAAGAGCGTGGCCAGGGCCAGCGGGAACGAGATCTCGTCGCCGATGAGGTCGAGCACGCGCAGCACGTGTTCCCAGAGGTCGCCCGTGCTGGCGGCGGGCGGGCCCTGGGGCAGCCCTTGCATGGGAATCAGCTCCGGCATGATCGGCTCGAGCAGGCCGACTTCATCGAGCAGCCGCAGCCCGTCGGTGCGGCGCGGCTGCACGAGCAGCTTGCGAAATTCGTCGGCGATGCGTTCCGCGCTGACCACGTGGATCTGCGCGGCCATTTCCTTCATGGCGGCCAGCGTGGCGGGCTCGATGGCCAGCCCGAAGCGCGTGGCCAGGCGGGCGGCCCGCAGCAGCCGCAGCTTGTCTTCCGCGAAACGCGCGTACGGATCGCCGATCGAACGGAGCAGCTTCCGCTCGAGGTCCTCGCGGCCCCCCACGTAGTCGATCACCTCGTTCTGCACGGGATCGAAGAACATGCCGTTGATGGTGAAGTCGCGGCGCAGGGCGTCTTCGCGCGCCGAGGAGAAGACCACGGCGTCGGGATGGCGGCCGTCGCTGTAAGTGGTGTCCGAGCGGAAGGTGACCACCTCGGCCTCCAGCGGTTTCGGGCCAAGCACCTTGACCACGCCAAAGCTGACGCCGACCGCGACCGTACGGCGAAAGAGCTTGCGCACCCGTTCGGGGCGGGCATCGGTGGCGATGTCGTAATCCTTGGGGACCAGACCGAGCAGCTCGTCGCGCACGCAGCCCCCGGCCCACAGGGCTTCGTGCCCTGCGTCGCGCAGCCGCTTCACGACGTCGACGGCAAACTCGCGCTCGGTCATCGCTTGCATTTCCAGGAGTTCCCGGAGTTCACCTCAAAACACGCCGCGGACTTCGTGCGCGGATTCTCGCGTTTCAGTCGCTGGCAGGTTGGCGAGCTTCCTCGAAGAACTTGCGTTTGAACGAAGTCGCGGGCGTATTGGCCAATCTAACCGGTTTGCTCCATGGTTGCGACACGCAGGGCGGAAATGTGGTTCGAGCCGGCAACCTCATTCACGACTGGAGCAAGATCCGCGCCAGTTCGCGGGCGCTTTTTGATACGCCGCGCTGCCGCGGGCGTATTGGTCGGGCGGCCTTTGACTTTCGCCCCCGGGTTCATACCTTGACCGCATCGTGCTAGCAACCGAGAACCGCCGACGATAGGAGAACCGAAATGGCAGATCGCAAGGTCACCTTCAAGGGCAACCCCCTCAAGCTGATCGGGCCCGAGCTGAAGGTGGGCGACAAGGCACCCGACTTCGCCTGCGTCAATGCCGGCCTCGAAGTGGTCAACCTGGCCAAGACTCCCGCCAAGGCCAAACTGTTCAGCGTGGTCCCCTCGCTGGATACCCCGGTGTGCAATCAGCAGACGCACAAGTTCGACGAGTCCCTGGAAGGGCTCAAGGACAAGGTCGCCAGCTTCACGATCAGCCTCGACCTCCCCTTCGCACAGAAGCGCTTCTGCACCGCCGAGAACATCAGCAAGAGCGACATGCAGACCCTGTCCGACACCCACAACGGCTCGTTCGGCAAGGCCTACGGCGTGCTGATCGAAGGGCTGCCCCTGCCCCTCCTGTGCCGCGCCATCTTCGTGGTCGACAAGGACAACAAGCTGACCCACGTCGAATACGTCGGCGAGGTCGCCGAGCACCCGAATTACGAGAAGGCCCTGGAAGCCCTCAAGAAGACTGCCGGCTGAGCGCTGGCCAAGCTACTGCTATAGGATGGCACCCGGAAGCCCGGCTTCACTGAAGCCGGGCTTTCTTTGCGCCCGGGGATCCCCAACGTCGACGTTGTCTGGATACTGCCACCAGCGAAGTGCGAGTTTCGAGGCCAGCATCAACCACGAATCTTACGGCACTTTCAGGTGGTCGAAGATGGTCTGCAGGAGTTCTTCGGGGGAGATGTCTTCGGCCTCGGCTTCGTAGGTGACGATGAGGCGATGGCGGAGGACGTCGAAGCCGATCGACTTGATGTCTTGCGGGACGACGTAGCCGCGGCCCTCCAGGAGCGCCTGGGCCTTGGCGGCCCGGGCCAGGAAGATCGTGCCGCGCGGGCTGGAACCGTACTGGATGTACGAACCGATATCCAGGTCGAAGTCGCCCGGCTTGCGCGTGGCGTACACCACGTCGACGATGTACTGCTTGACCTTGTCGTCGACGTAGACCTGGTCGACCGCCTGGCGCATCTTGAAGATGTCGTCGGCCGACAAGACGGGCTCCAGCTTCAGATCGGGCTCGACATTCGACATCCGCTCCAGGATCTGCCGCTCTTCTTCCTTGCTGGGATACGTGATCTTCAGCTTGAGCATGAAGCGGTCGACCTGCGCCTCGGGCAACAGGTAAGTCCCTTCCTGCTCGATCGGGTTCTGCGTGGCCATCACCAGGAAGGGCTGCTCGAGCGCGTAGCTCGAATCGCCAATCGTGACCTGCTTTTCCTGCATCGCCTCCAGCAAGGCGCTCTGGACCTTGGCGGGGGCGCGGTTGATCTCGTCGGCCAGCACCAGGTTGGCGAAGATCGGCCCGCGCTTGACGCTGAACTCGCCCGTGCGCGGATTGTAAATCTGCGTGCCGACCACGTCGGCGGGCAACAGGTCCGGCGTGAACTGGATGCGATGGAACGACAGCCGGAGTGCCTGGGCCAGCGTGCGCACCGCCAGCGTCTTGGCCAGCCCGGGCACGCCTTCGATCAGGATGTGCCCCCCCGTGAGCAGGCCCAGCATGAGGCGTTCGACCATCTGTCGCTGCCCGACAATGATCTTCTCCATGGCCTGGTAAAGCGGCTCCAGGCCGGCCTTCAGCTCGGTAGCGAGGCGGTTGACTTCGTCGTTGCTCACGTGGCTACCCGCAAGTTGGATGGACGGTGATCCACGTGATCATGATACCGATGAGCCCGACCGCAACAAGACGGCGGCCGCGTCTCGCCCGCGGCGAACGGGCTGGCATCTGGCGAGGGGCGGCAAGACGAAATCAGAAGAGTTCGGTCATGGGTTCGCCCATGCTGATGCGCAGGGGCCGCCCGGCCTGGTCGTGCATGTCTTCGTGGTGGTCGATGCCCAGGCTGTGATAGACCGTGGCGGCCATGTCGGCAGGCGTGAAGACGCGGCCCGCGGCGGGATAGGCGCCGATGCGATCGGACTGGCCGTAGACCTGGCCCGGCTTGACGCCGCCGCCGGCCAGCATCATCGAGTAGCATTTCTCCCAGTGATCGCGGCCCGCATTGTTGTTGATGCGCGGCGTGCGGCCAAACTCGCCCATCACCAGCACCAGTGTCCGGTCGATCATGCCCGTCTCGTGCAGGTCGTCGATGAGGGCCGACACTCCCTGGTCCATCGGGGGCAGCAGCTTGTTCTTGAGCGAACGGAAGTTGTCCTTGTGGGTGTCCCAGGCATCTTGCGGGATCTTGCCCGCGAAGGCGGAGCAGACGGTGACCAGCTTGACGCCAGCCTGCACCAGGCGGCGGGCCAAGAGGCACGATTGCCCGAGCAGGTTACGGCCATAGCGGTCGCGCAGGGCCGTCTTCTCGCGGTTCAGGTCGAGGGCTTCTCTCACGGCCCGGCTGGAGAGCAGGCGGAAGGCGCGTTCCTGGAAAGTGGAGACGGCCTCGGCGTTGACCGATTTCTCCAGCGACTGGACGTGCCCATCGAGAGCCCGCAACAGCTTCTGCCGATCGTCGAGACGCTTGACCGTGACCTCGTCGGGCAGCGCGAGCTCGCGGACGTTGAAGCCGGGCGCGTTGGGGTTCTGCAGGATGGTGAGCGGATCGTGCATGCGGCCCAGGAAGCCGGCGAACTGCCCGGGGGTAAGGTTGCCGACGTCGTAGCACAGTTCGGGCAAGTGCACGAAGGCGGGCAGGTCGGCCCGCGTCTTCACGTACTTGGCGACCACCGAGCCGATGTTCGGATGATCGCTGGAGGTGGCGGTGAGGGCGACGGCATCGCGGCTCGGGGGGAAACCGGTCAAGGCCTCGTAGGCCGCCGATTGATGGTGCGTGCTGGTCTGGGTGCAAGTGCGGGCGATGGCAAACTTGTCGAGCCGCTTGGCCAGCTGGGGTACGTGTTCGCTGAAGAGCACGCCGGGCAGCGCCGTCTTGATGGTGCCAAACTCGCCGCGAATCTCGGCGGGCGCTTCGGGCTTGGGATCCCAGGTCTCGTACTGGCTGGGAGCGCCCCAGAGGAAGACGAGGATCACGGCATCGGCCTTGGGTTTGCCGGCGGCGGCGCGGCTTTCTTGCAGCGCAAAGAGGTTGGGCAGCGTCAGCCCGCCCGCGCCGAGCGCACCCAGGCGCAGCATGTCGCGGCGGTTCAGGCGATCACGGCCACTCAGGACAAGGTCGAGCATGTGCTGTCTCTCCTGATCGCGTTCCTCGCTTGCGCGTCGGGCTATCCCTCGCTTGCGCTTCGGGCTAACAGGTACTGTCCTCGCTTGCGCGTCGGGCTAACCCTCGCTTGCGCGCCGGGCTAACAGGTACTGTCCTCGCTTGCGCGCCGGGCTAACAGGTACTGTCCTCGCTTGCGCGCCGGGCTAACGTCGTCTCCGCAGATTTGCGACACCGGACGACACTCGACAGATACAATAATCTTGCAGACAGAGTCAGGTGTCAACGAAACTATTGCGGCGAATTTTGTAAGTTTTGCGACAGGGACAAAATACGCCCGCGGATGAACGCTGACTGCGTGCGCGGAGTCTCGGAGCGCGGCGAAGCCGCAACCACATCTACCACCAAAAAGCGCCCGCGGATGGACGCGGACTGCGTGCGCGGATATTCGCGGATCTGTCGCGGCTGATTGTCACGTTTGCCGACGTTGCACGAATCCGCGCGCATCCGCGCACGCAGTCCGCGTCCATCCGCGGGCGAATTGTGCGATTCCCTCGCAAGCAAGATCATGCGCAAGGCGCGCAAAAGTCTGCTGTTTGCTATGCGGATCTGTCGCGGCACATAGACAACTTAACCGACGTTGCACGAACAAGGTCCTGGGCAGATGTTGCCCGCGAAGGACTCAGAAATGACATTCGTGTCGATTCGTGTCGATTCGTGGTTGATTGATCTTCAGGAACGTCGAAGCTCACGAAGACCGGGCCGATTTGTGAACCACGAATCTTCACGAATCGACACGAATGAAAACCGCTCGGCAGACTCCGTTGCCCGCGAAGGACTCAGAAATGTCACCCCAACGGGGTGAAACAAACCAGCCCAGGGCAGATTCGGCGTCGCCCTGGGACAGGGCGGTGAGTATAGACAAAGCCCTGAAAGGGCGCAACAAATCTGCGCAGTGGCGAGTCAGAAAGCAATGAAAACAACTCGGCAAACAGCGTTGCCCGCGAAGGTCGATTCGTGTCGTTTCGTGGTCCCACGGACAGACAAACCTGACACGTACTTTTCCCCGGCCCGGCGCAGCATTATGGGAAATTGGCCCGCTGCGCAGCGACGGTTGGTGGTGTCGTTCTGTTTCAAAGCAAAATCCTGCAATGCTAAGAGCAGGGAGAAATAGGCCATCATTGCGCAGGCGGGGATGATTCGGACCGCCCAAGGCACCTGCAAGATCTCGTCATTGAGGCAAAAACATGCTGGAGGTGAGTGCCATTGCGGGGCGTTGCCGGATCCGTGTCGGCAACAAAAGTCATATTGGAGTCAGCAGTTACGGCATGAGCACGCGGGCCATGGCCTGGGAGCTTGCACACTCGCGATTCGGCGAGTTTCGCCTTAAATCGTCAAACGGCAATGACCTGAGGCGATCTGCACAACAGGCTTTCTGTGCAAGCGAAGTGTGCAAGCAGTCCGTTCACGGACAGACAAACCTGACACGTACTTTGCCTCGGCCCGGCGCAACATTATGGGAAAATCGACGGGAGGTGTCGAATGATCTGTCAACCAGCGTCGCTCGGTGTCACAACCAGATGCGAAAGTCGTTTGACGAGCGTGACTTGAGGCGTTTGTTTGCGCACTTTTTGCTTTTCGGGGCAGGTGTTTTGATGCAAATCAAGATTCTGCAATGGCTAAGAGAGATCAGTTATAGGCCTCCATTGCGCAAGCGGGAATGCAGCGCCTGCGGAACGCAGCGAACTCGAACCGTTGAACGAGGCCAACAGCGTCGCAAACAAGAACGCGACGCTCGAAAGCGTCGCGTCTTGTGGTGTGTGTAGAAAGAGGGACCGGCCGACCTCGAGGACGCTGCCAACCTCAGAGTCCAGCACCAAGGCCACGAGGACCAAGAGACTGTGCACCCAAACCGGCGATCGTTCGTGCAGCGTCGGTAAACGTGATAATCTGCCGCGACAGATCCGCGAAAATCCGCGCACGCTGTCCGCGTCCATCCGCGGGCGCTTTTTGATGGAAGAATAGGTTGCGGCTTCGCCGCGCTGCG
>JBFWSD010000204.1:0-8539 GCA_050248575.1 Gemmataceae bacterium | reverse complement strand
ATGCGCATGACCGCGTTGAAACGGTTGCCCGTGCGTGCGGGCGCAGCGGCGCTTGCCGGCTCGAATTCAACGAGCGGATTCATGGTGCCTCTTTGGTGAAAGTTGGATAGAGCGCTGGCGGGCCGAGGGGCGCGACGAGGAAATCGCAGAACATGAGCAGACCTTTCTGCCGGTACCGGGCATCAGGTGATGAAAGCTTGGACAGGCAGGTCTTCTGGCTTACGGCTCATGACGGCCAAGAGCGCCTTCCCGGGTCCCCCCAGTGGCTTGGGCGATGCTCCTGGCCTGGCCGATCACAGCGGCGGCCCCGCAACGGATTTACACCGTTTTCCCTTTTTCGTCCGGCCCGACACGCGGGCACGGAACCTGTCGCTAATCTCTCTTAGAGAATCACGCGTGATCGTCTACTCCCGAAATCGTGGTAGCGGCCCGGCGCCGCCAGCGCCACGGGCACCTGCGCAAGCGGAACCACGAAAGCCGAGGTTCTCATCTCCTCGACTTTCGTGAGGTGAAACTTGGATCTTGGCTGGAACTACTCTTTCGTGATGTGACTGGCGCCTTGCTTGCTGCCGTTGCCTAGCAGCCAGGCGCCGCTGCCATCCTTGGCGAGTCGATCGAGGTAAAGCGTGGATTGACCACCAGGCACGCCGCCCCCTTCGCCAAGCTGGCTGTAATAGATCTTTATGACGGGCAGAAACAATGCCTTCTCCGGGCCCTTCAAAACGTGCAACACCTCGACTTCGTCGTAGCCCGTCTTTTCCAGCGGGCCGCCCTTCAGATAGCGCACCCGCAGTACCGCCTCTGCCTTGGCCAGCCGGGCCGGATCGGTGACCTCTTCAAGCTTCGCCCCGGTGCCGGCGATCGAGAACCGCGTGCTCACTTGCAAGGGCGGTTCCGCCACCGGCAGCTTCTTCGACTGAGAATAGGCTTGCCAGTTGACGATGAGCTCGTAGTTGCCCGCGGGCAGCGCGAGCGGCATGGACACGAGGGGCCGCCACGGCACATTGCGCAATAGCGCGCCCTCGAACCGGTCGTAACGCACGTCGAGCACCAGGCGATTCTCGTGGCGAGTCAGTCGTTGCACCTCCACCGTATCGGGCGAGTTGAGCTCCGGGCCGACCGTCACGAGCGCCATCTTGCGGTTCGCCGTGAAGCGGGGCGGCTTGCGCAGCTCGGCGGCCATCAGACTCGTGTACTGCTCGGCCAGCGCGGGCAGCCCGGCCGGCGCGTCTGCCCACACCACGACCCCTTCCTTCAGCCCCTTGTATTCCGGTCGGGTGATCAAGACCTTATGAATCTCGGCTTTGTTGATGGGCAGTACGCCTTCCTTGGGGTCGACCACCGCGAATGCGAACGACTGCTTCGTGGCAGGCACTTCCTTGAAGGTGCCGATGTTGGCGGCCACCTTGGTCCAGCTCACATGGAGGCGATACGTGCGCGCGGGCAGTTCGACCGGCACCTCGACCAGCGCTACATAGGCGATATTCTGCAGCAGAGGCACTCCGTCCTGCACCACGTTGGTGTAGTCGATCTCCAGGTGTAGCTCGTTGCCCGTGCGGGTCAGTCGCCGGACCCGGACCTTGTCGGGCAGGTTGAGCATGCCGATGCTGCACAACAGGCTCATCGGTTCGCCAGCCTCGACCGTTGCTTCTCCAGTCTTCCAGCAGGCCGCAAAACGGGCCGCCAGTTCCTTCGGGTCTTGCGGGACATGGCTGAGTACCGCAGCCTGCCCGAGCTCGCGTGGCTCGTCGAGACGATGGACCATGGCCTTGTTGATGGGCAGTTCCACTTCTTGCGGTGGCTCCAGATTCGGGACGAACAGGGTGCTGGCCATGACGTTGCCGCGCTCGGATGAGAGCGCCGCACGGGCCATCAGCCCGGCGCACACCAGCCCGGCACAGGCCACACAGAGTACCGCCACCTTCATGGTCTGACGGACGAACATATCGTGTACCACTCCTTCCACAAGGGCCCCGACCGGCGCCGTGGAGGCAGAGCCGGACACGGCCTGGTTGATGGTTGAGGAAGACAGCTGAACAGAGACACCGGCGCAGGCGTTGTCGGTGAGCAACGTCGGCAGCACCGCAGCCGACAAGGCCAGTCCGCGCCGGGCGAGTCGATCGCGCAGGGCATCGCGGGCGCGTTCGAGCCGCCCCTTGACGGTGTCGAACGAGCAGCCCAGCTCGTCGGCGGCCTGTTCGCGCGACTTGCCCTGCAAGTAGCAGAGAACCAGCGGCGCGCGAAAACGTTCGGGCAGCTTGTTCACTTCCTCGTCGACGAGGTCGGCCAGGTCGTTCCAGGCCACCGTGCGGTCAGCAGCAGTAGGAGACATCGCGGAAGCCTGCCTTTCGTGCTGGCGGCGTCGGCCCGCCGTCGTGCGCGCCTTGAGGGCGACGCGATAGGCGACGCCGTAGAGCCAGCTGGCCACCGAGCCCTGCTTGCCGATGCTGCCCGCCTTGCGCGCCAGCGTGAGGAAGGTGGCCTGGAAGGCGTCGTCGGCATCGGCGGCATTGCCGAGCACGCGGCGACAGACTCCCAGCACCATGCCGCCATGCCGGTCGACCAGGGCCGCGAACGCCTGCTCATCCTTCGTCCGCACGAAGCGGTCGACGAGCTGGCCGTCCGAGTCGTCCTTGACAACGTCGCCGCCCACCAGTCGGCGTAGCTGCCGGATCACGTTGTTGAGCGCAGCCATCGGCTTGCCACCTATCCCAGGAAACCCAGCGAACATGTGTAGTGCCCGCCCGCGCGAGGCGCGGCACAACTTTTTCCGTTTTCCTCAACTCATTGACAGTCTAGCAGCTGCGACGCGACGGGAGGTGAAATAGAAAACCCGGTTGATCCTTGCGCGCTAGCAAGAACCAACCGGGCCATCGACAAGCGAGACACGCTATTCCGGCTTCACGACCCGGCCCAGGAATAGGATCGAGTTGTTGCGGCGATCGCGGATCAGGAACAGGAACGGATGATCGGCATTGAAATGGACACGATCCGCGCCGGCGGCGATGTTCACGGTGGCGGCCGCGGCTTCCGTGCCCTTCTCGTTCACCTCGATCACCGCCTGGTGCAGGGCGGTGTCGATCCATTCCCCTTCGCCCCCCATGCGCGATAGATCCGCCTCGCCGGGCTGGAACAACTTGCGCATGCCCAGTTCACTGAGCACCTCAGGCAGGCTCACGCTGGTCTTCACCTTGAAGCGGGGCAGAGCGATCTCGACCGTGCGTGCCCCCAGATTCCTCAGCCATTGCTGCAGCTTCTTGGCGGTCAGATCCTTTTCGACCTCGGCCAGCCCGTCCTTCTTGATGGGCAGCATCACCACGAGCGAGAGGTCCTTGCCCTTGTAGGGCATCTCCAGCACCTCGACGCCGTCACCCTTCCAGTAGGGCATGGTTTCCACGTTCTGGAAAAGCTGATCTTCCCAGCGCAGGTACATCATCGGCACGTCGACCTTCTCGCGCGCTGAAATGTGAAACGGCTTGTTCTGTGTTTGCTTCTCGTCGAACTTGGCCTGCCAGGTTCCAAGGAAGTAGACGGCGTTGCCAAGCACGCGACGGCTCTGTGCACGGGGCTGTCCCACGGGCAGTAGTTCGGGGATCTTGCCCTCGGTCTGCTTCGAAACCCAATGGTTGATTTCGCGCCGGGCCGTGCCATCGTGCAAGTTGTCGTATTCGCGGAGCAGGCCGGCGGCGTAGAACTGCCCGGCGTCGTCGAGGAATTCCTTGCGGAAGGGGAAGGCCTTGAGCCCCCACAGCCCGTTGACCACGCGCAGCTTGTAGGGCCGTTTCTGCCCGGTGCCGTTGTAGTCAGTCAGCAGGCTGGAAAAAGCCGGGTGGACCCGCTCTTCCGGCACGGTGAAGTGAAGTGTCTTTGCCATTTCCTCGGCGGTCTCCCCTTCCGCGCCGGCATAGACCAGCCCGTAGCAGGTGGAGATGCTGATCGGCGAAAAAACAAGATTACCAGGCCGATCCTTCAGCTTCTTGTACAGGTCCACGGCAAACTCCGTGTTGCCCTCGACCAGCGCGAAGCGGTCCTTGTCGAGCTGGGCCGGACTGATCTGAGGTCGCGGCCGCGCCGCCAGCGGGCGCTTCTCTTGCTCGGCATTGGCTTCACGCAAGAGCAGGCCGGCCCCCAGGCCGACCAGACCGACGAAGAGAAGAACGACCACCGATTGCTTGATCATCTTGTGCCGGAACATGATACGCAGAGCTCCTTGGGCTAGCTGGGCGGCCCGGCTGCCGGGGCCATCGAGGCCGGCGGCAAAATCCAGGGCTGCCTGGGTGGTGTGGTCAACCAGGCTGATCGCAACCTGCGCCTGGCTCGAACTGGCTTCCGCCAGCAGAGCCGAGACGGCGCTCAGGGCCAGGCCGCGGCGCACCAGCCGCTCCCGGAGTAGTTCCTGACCGCGTTCCAGCCGCTTGGCCATCGAGCCGCGCGGCCAGCCCAGTTCGCGAGCAGCCTCGTCGTGGGTCTTGCCTTCCAGGAGACAAAGCACCAGCGGTGCCCGATACTTCTCAGGCAACCTGGTCAACTCGTCGTCGAGCACGTCCTGCACCTCCCGCGCGTTCTTCGACCCGGGCAGAGCAGCTTCGGTCCGCGCGGCCGCCACACGCTCTTCGCGCTGACGACGTCGCGACTCCATCAGACGCACGTCGACCGCCAGGTTGCGGGCCACCGTGTACAGCCAGCTGGCCAGCGAGGAAGCGCCATCGAGCGCACCTGCCTTGCGGGCCAGCACCAGAAAGGTTGCCTGGAAAGCATCCTCTGCATCGTGCTCGCCAAGTTGCCGGCGGCAGACCGCCAGCACCATGGCGCCGTGTCGCTCGACCAGTGAACGAAACGCACTCTGATCGCCGCCGCGGTAGCGTTCGAGCAACTCGGCGTCCGGCCCCGCGCTGTCGGCGCGGCCCTTCAACCGGTACAGGAACTGCCTCAATGGCGAGTAGCTTTCAGGCATGGAAAACCTCCCACGACTCACGTCACCAGAGGCACGATACGAAGGCGCGCCCTGACTTCCGAATCGCGGTCATTTCTCGTCCCGCGCCGCAAGCAATGGATACGGAAGAGGTTGCGGCCGGGATTATTTTGCGATTCGCCCGCTGAAGACGGTGCC
Organism: Gemmataceae bacterium; assembly: GCA_050248575.1. Lineage (GTDB taxonomy): Bacteria > Planctomycetota > Planctomycetia > Gemmatales > Gemmataceae > JBFWSD01. The sequence goes on along the minus strand of JBFWSD010000204.1, from coordinate 3,429 downwards.
GTCGCTGAGGGGCAAGAACCATCGATCCTCGGGCAGCAAGATCGCGCCGCACGCCGGGCCCACTCCCTGCGGCAAATGAACTTCGCCCGCGGTGTGTCCGCTTGCCCCATCCAGTGTGACGATGTGTCCCGAGCGATGGACGACGATGACGTGCCCACGCGCGGGCAACGCGGGCCCCATGAACGCATCGCCGGGCCGACGATATTCCCAGCTCGGCTTGTCTTGCTCGGGCGAAAGGCAGACCAGACGCTCGTTATCGACCATGCAGCCGACATGCTTGCCCAGCGCAAACGGGCCGGAAGTGATGACGCCGCCGAGCTGCCAGCTTCGCACGGTGTGCCAGGCGCCCGTGCCGCCCGCTTGCTGTTCGCGCAGCAAGAAGAGCTGGCCCGTGGCATCGGCCACCAGCACCTCGATCGACTTCTCCTCCTTCACGACCAGCGGCGCCGAAACGACCCGCGCGGGGACCTCTCCACTGGCAAGCAGTTCCCACTTCGTCGGCTCGTCCCAGCGATAGAGCATGAGGCCGCGGCTGCCATCCGTGCTGAGCAAGCGGTCGTCGCCAAGGGGTACGACATAGGCGGCGGCATCGCGGTCGGCATGGCGGGCGCGCCAGGCCGGGCCATCCGCCCCCGCTTTTTCTTTGAAGTGCAGATAACGCAGCTTGCCGTCAGCCAGCGGCAGGATCAGTCCGCGCGAGCTGGCCCGCGGCGTGCCGGCCAGCGGGGCAGGGTTCTCGTAGACCTTGTCGTCGATGATCTTGCCCGCACGCACGTGCCAGACCAGGAGTTGCTTGCCCTGCTGGGCGAGCACGAATGCCGAGTCCTCATCGAGCCCGCGCAGCAACACCGCCTGGTCGAGTTCTTCGTTCGGGCCGGCCAGCAACTTCTGCTGCCTGGGTGCGCTGGCATCGAGGCGAAGCAGGCAGCCCCCGCGCCCCAGGACAAGGATACTGTCATCGACTTGCAAGGGGGCGGCCAGCGGCACCAGCCCGAGCTGTCGTTGCCAGTGCAGTCGCGTGAGCGGGCGGCCCTGCGTGGTCACGCTAGCCGGTGTGATGTCGAAGGCGGTCGCCACACAGGTGGGCTGCTTCAACGATTGCGTGACCGTGACCAGGCTGGTGAGCGCATCTGTCGCCGCCGGTTGAGTGGCATGAAGCGGCGCACCCAGTTGCTGGCGGCCCAGCCGGGCCAGTTCACGCCGATACGGGTCAAAGTGCAGGGCGTGCAGTTCGCCGTCACAGAAGAGCCAGAAATCGTTGCTTTTGACCAGGGCCAACCCCGCGCGGGCAGGCGTCTCTACCGAAGCAACCTGGTGCTCGAAGTTTCGAAAGATTTGCGGATCATCAGTGTGGGGCTGCCTGATCCCGGCCACCGTGAGCAGCCCGCGATCGGTGACTTGCAGCATCCGCTCGGCATCGACATGGGGCGGAAACCAGGTCCAGCCCGTGCTGGCGGGCAGTTCCGCAAGCGCGGTCGCATCGGGCCGCGCAATCGGCAGCCCAAAGGCGCGCACTGCCGTGGTGTCGAGGTCGGCGGCCTGGGTCAGCACCAGCAAGTCGGGAAACTGTTCAGCTTCCCTCGGATGAGCGCGCCGCAGGGCGCGGCGATCGATGACTTGCGGGGCGCCGCGCAACGCCCCGGCCGGGTGCCCTGTTTTCAGGATCGTGGTGCAGGGCTGTTCCTGCTCCCCCAGGTCGAGCACGAAGAGTCGCTGCGCATCGGCGGGCACGTATAGGAAAGGAGTGCCGGGCTGCGCGACCGCGCCGCCGCCCAGGGGCTGTCCGATCTCGTAGTAGCCGACCGGTTTGCCCGCGATCAGGTCGATGGCGTGCACGCGGCCCGCCTGCGTGGGCACGTAGGCACGCGGGCCGATCAAGACGGGCTGCCCGATACTCGCCGATTCCAGCGGCACGCGCCAGTGCAACCTGCCCGTGTGTACCTCGCGGGCAGAAACTGCCTGCGGTGCTGACGACGCGACCAGGATCAACTCCGGATCGGTGCCCGGTAGTCGGACGGGCAGGTCCAGCACATCGGGTCCAACTCGCCGCGCCCAGCGGACCTCACCATTGGTGCGCTCGAGGGCGTAGAGGACTCCGCGCACCAGCGCGAAGGCGATCTGGCCCTTGTCGCGCTCCACAAGCGCATCTTCGCGCAAAGCGGGGGCGATCCAGAGGGGAGGCTGCACTTCGTCGAGCAACCCGCGCTGGCACAAATCATCAAGGACCAGCCAGGAAGAGATGGCAAGGCCGTTGGAGCCGCCCGCGAACAGACCGGCGACGTTCGGCGGACAGGCCTTGGCCATTACTTGCGGGGGCTGCCACTGGATCAATTTGCGGCGTGCTTCGTAGATGCGTTCCAGCAGGGGCGGAATGCCTTCCGCTTGCCGCACATTGGGTTGATCGGCCTCGGCTTGCTCGAGCAGTTCATCGGCCCGATCCAGGGCGCCGGCCACCGGGTTGCTGGCGAGATCTGCGAGGGCGGCCCGGAACTCGCGGATTCGCTCGGCGCGAGCAAAGACGTCTTGCTGCGCGCGGATGCGTTGGCGGATCTGATCGGCCCGCGTGCCCGGTTTGCCAAGACGTTCGGCATCGCGCAGGGCGGCATCCGCCCCGGCCAGGAGAGCCGGTTCGTTCTTTTTTGCAGCCAGGTCGACGTATTCGCCCGCGATGCGCAGCAGGGCAGCCATCATCTTGGCGGCATGCTTCTTGTAGTCGTCGCTGCCCCCATGTTTCTTGGCGAGGAGCAAATAACTGTCATAGGCGGCGACCGGGTCGGGCTCGAGGCGATCCTGATCGAGGAAGCGGCACAGCACTTCATGAAAGCGATAGCTGCCCGCCTGGGCGCTGTCGGGGAAGTCCTTGACGAGATCTTGAAACTGCTGGGCGGCACTGGCGTGACGGCCCGCTTCGAAATCGGCGTGCGCCTTGGCGGCGCGGCCCGTTTCCGATGGGGACACCGCATTCATCACCACGGCAACCACTACCGCACTGATGCAGACTCCCACGAGAAGTGCGATCACCAGATAGGCCCGCCAGGGCCGGGCACGCGGCCCGGGCAGCGGCGCTTCCACACCAGGAGCCTTGTCTCCATCCTGCTTGCGCACAGGCGGGGCGGCCGACTGCCACGAAGCCGTCACTGCCTTGGGCGTCGGCATCGGTGCGCGCCTGGGCGGTTCCGGTCGGGCTGGCGGCGGCTCGGCCTTCTTTGGCTCGCGCGGCGCAGCCGCTTGCTGCGCGCGAATCTGCTCGGTGGCCTTGCGCGCGGTCGGCGGCACCTCGCGGTCCGGCTCCTTGTCGGCATTGATCTCGGGCTTGCGCACCGGAGGCGGCGCGCCTTGCCAGTTGCGCGTTTCCGGCTGCTGCCGGGCCGCCGGGGCAGGGGGCATCGGCTCTTGCTCCGCCGCGGGAGGCGGTGCGGCATCGATGGC
>JBFWSD010000203.1:0-8544 GCA_050248575.1 Gemmataceae bacterium | reverse complement strand
CATTACTCCTGTGAACCGGGAGGGCGTCGTTGACTCGAGATAAGGACAAGCGGGCGCGATTTCTGGAGCACCTGGAGCCACTCCAGGGGGCGCTGGAGGGTTATTGCCGCCGCGCGCTCTTTGATGCCAGCGATATGGCCGACGTCCTCCAGTGTACCCTGATGAAGTCGTTTCGGGATTTTGACCTCTACGCCGAGGGCACCAACTTCCGCAGCTGGGTATTTCATTACCTGCATCTGGAGATCCAGAACTGGAATCGCAAGCGGGCACGCACTCGCGGAGAGCACCTGCCCGAAGAACTGTCCACAGAAGAAACCTGGGAGATGATTCGCGACGAGGCGCTGCTCGACGCCCTGCTCGAGAATCCAGACGTCGTGCTGGAGCGCTGCGGGGAAGAGGTATCCGAGGGTGTGCGCGCCCTGCCGGAGCAGGCCCGAGCGATTTTCCTGCTGCATGCCATCGCCGGTTTTGCCTACCGAGAGATCGCCGAGATCCTTGCGATTCCGATCGGCACGGTGATGAGCAGCCTGGCACGAAGCCGGTTGCGCTTGCGCAAGCACCTGGCCGCTTTGGCCGAGGAACGCGGCTGGATCCAACGAGAGTCCTGCAACCGAGACAAGCCGACAGGAGAGGTGAAGCCATGAACTGCCGCGACGTGCGCCAGCACTGGAGCCTGTACCACGACTCGGAAGCGGACGTCGAAACCAGCTTCCGTATCTCGGAGCATCTGTCCATGTGCCCGGAGTGTACCGAGTGGTTTGCGCGGCAGAGCCGGCTGGAACATGCCATCGAAGGCCAGCTGGGCCAGGCCAAGGCTTCGCCAGGTTTGTGGAGCAGGGTCTTGCAGGAAAGTGGCCTGAACGAGCCACCTCGGACGCGCCGGCGCTGGCTCGCTGCCGCGCTAGTTTCCTGCTTGCTGGTCGGTCTCGGCGGTGTGGCCTGGCACTGGTTCGCTCCGGCCGCGCAGGCCGATCTGGTTGACTTGAGCTCCGACTGGCACGAGCGGCTCGTCGACGGCCGACAGGCGGTCGACTATCGCAGCACCTCCGATCTCGACGTGGAACATTATCTCCGCGAGCGGGTGTCGTTTCCGGTCCGCTGTCCGCCGCGCAAGGATGCAGGTTTCTCGGTCCAGGGTGCGGGGGTGTGCCGGCTCGCCACATACGATGTCGCGTACTTGCAGGGGAACGTCGAGGACGCACCCGTGTCGATCTTCATCCTGGCGCGCGACAGTCTCGGCGACCTGTTCGTTGACTCTCAAGAAATGCAGAGCTTCCAGCGCGGCCGCCACGAGGCAGTGGTCGGCGTCGTGGATCGCAACGTGGTCATGGTCGTGGGCCGGGGTGAGCAAGCAAAGCTCGCCCGAGTGCTCAAGGCCTACGGAACTTACCCCGATCATCATTGAGTTCAAGGGAGAGCTGACTGATGGATAGCCCCGTTTCACAATCCCCAACCTCCGGACAAGAACCGGCGAGCCACGAGGCTGGCGACAAGCGGGCCAGCTGGCTGGTGCGCGTGTCGGTCTTCAACCCGTACCTGGTGATCGTCTTTTGCTTGCTGATCGTCGTCGTGGGCTACGTCTGCCTGGACCGCATCGCCGTGGACATCCTGCCCTCGTTCAAGACGCCGGCCGTGCAGGTGTTGACGCTCTATCCCGGCATGCCGACCGAGATCATGGAGCGCGACATCACCAACCGCATCGAGCGCTGGACCAGCCAGTCGGAAGGCATCGCCCGCCAGGAATCGCGGACGATGATCGGCGTGTCGATCGTCAAGGACTATTTCCGCGACGACATCGATCCGAACACGGCCTTCTCGCAGGTGACCAGCTATGCGATGAGCGACCTGTATTACTTGCCGCCGGGGACGATCCCGCCCATGGTGATGCTGTTCGATCCGAGCGCGCCCATGCCCACGGCGCTCTTGGCGGCGTCCAGCGACGTGCTCGACGAGAAGGAAAGTTACGACCTGGCCTACTTCAATGTGCGCAACATGCTGTCGGGCTCGCCCGGCGTCATTGCCCCGGCTGTGTTCGGCGGCAAGCTGCGCCGCATCTACGTCTACCTCGACCGCATCAAGCTGCAAGCATACGGGCTGTCGCTCATGGACGTGCAGCAGGCCATCAAGCGCAACAACCTGATGATCCCGACCGGAAACGCCAAGATTGGCGGCATCGACTACATGGTCGACATGGAGAACATGGTGCATGCCATCGAGGAACTGAATCACATCGTCGTCAAGGTCGACAAGGGCAAGCCGGTGTACGTAAAGGACGTGGGTGAGGTCAAGGACACGGCCGCCATCCAGACCAACGTGGTGCGCATCGCACGCGGCCCGAGCTGGGACAGCAAACGCCAGGTATTCATCCCCATCTTCCGCCGCCCCGGCGCGAACACCATCGAGGTCGTCGAGGGCGTACAGCAGCGCCTCCCCGAGTTTCTCGACCGACTGCCCGTCAAGGAGGGCTACAAGGACCCGAAGACCGACAAGCCAGCCTCGGGACTGAACCTCGACGTAGTCGCCGATCAGTCAGTGTTCGTCCGCAATGCCATCAAGAGCCTCACCTGGGAGGGCATCCTGGGCGCCGTGCTGGCCTCGCTGATGGTGTTGATCTTCATCGGCAGCGTGCGCTCGACCTTGATCATCGCCTTGACGATTCCGCTCTCGGCACTGGCGGCGGTCATCGGCCTGTACTTCACCGGCAATACCTTGAACGCCATGACGCTGGGCGGGCTGGCACTCGTCATGGGCCGGCTGGTCGACGACCCCATCGTCGACATCGAGAACACCTTCCGCCATCTCGACATGGGCAAGACGCCCAGGCAGGCGGCTCTCGACAGCGCCATGGAGATCGCCATGCCCGTGCTGGTGGCCACCATCACCACGGTGGTTGTCTTCTTCCCGGTCATCTTCCTGTTCGGCATGGGCAAGTACCTGTTCACCCCGCTTGCCCTGAGCGTGACCTTTGCAATGTTTGCCTCGTACATCCTGTCGCGCACGTTGTCGCCGGCCTACTGCGCTTACTTCCTCAAGCCGCACGTGCCGGGCGAGAAGCGGTTCTGGCTGTTTCGGGTGTGCGACGCCACCTTCGAAGGCCTCAAGCATGGCTACACGAAGCTGCTGCGTGGCGCCATGACAGTCCGCTGGCTCACGGTCACCGCCTCGTTGCTTCTCCTCGGCGCGTCGTTCTTCTTGTATCCGCTCCTCGGCCAGGAACTGTTTCCCGTCACGGATGCCAGCCAGATGGTGATCAACGTCCGCGCCCCGTCCGGCACGCGCATCGAGAAGACCGAGGAACTGACGCAGAAGATCGAGACCGTCATCAAGCGGGTGATCCCCGAGGCCGATCGGCAGATGCTCGTGACCGACATTGGCGTGCTCTACGACTGGCCGGCGGGCTACACCGCCAACTCGGGCCCCATGGACGCGACCATCCTGGTACAGCTGACGCAGGCAGGGGAGCGCACGACGTCGACACAAGAGTATGCTCAGAAGCTTCGTGCCAGCCTGAACACCGAGTTCCCGGGCGTCGAGTTCGCCTTCAACACCGGGGGCATGGTATCGGCAGCCCTCAACTTCGGCTTGCCGGCCCCCATCAACATCCAGGTCGAAGGCCGCAACATGGAGGAGCAGTACCGCATCGCTCGCGAGATCAAGGGCCTGATCCAGCAGAACGTGCCGGGCGCGGTCGACGTGCGCATCCAGGAGACCATCGACTATCCGACCATCAAGCTCGAGCCCGATCGCACCAAGATGGCCCAGACCGGCATCAACCACGAGGATACGGTCAAGAACCTGATGAGCGTGCTCAACAGCTCGACGTCGTTCGACCCGGCCTTCTGGCTCGATCACCGGACCGGCAACCACTACTTCGTGGGCGTGACCTACAAGGAGCAGGACATCAACTCGATGTCGTCGCTGATGACGGTTCCCGTGTCGGGGCCGGGCTCGCGTGGGCCAGTGCAACTCCAGGACCTGGTCAACGAGCCGACGATTACCAAGTCAGCCGTCGAGGTCAATCACGTGGCGCTGGGCCGGGTCATCAACGTCTATGCCAACGTGCAGGGCCGCGACGTGGGCTCGGTGGCCGCCGACATCGAGGAGCTCTTGTCCGGATGGGGCAAGCAGGAAGCCGGCGCCGAGGGGGTGGCTCGCTGGGCCGTTCCCAACCCGGGGAAGCCGGGCGACTACCTGGCCGGCTACGCCGTCAAGATGCGCGGCGAGGTGGCCAGCATGAAGCAGTCATTCGCCAGTCTCGGCTTCGGCATGGTGCTGGCCGTCATCCTCATCTACCTCATCATGGTGGCCCAGTTCCGCTCGTTCCTCGACCCGTTCATCATTCTTTTCGCCGTGCCGCTGGGCCTGATCGGCGTCCTGGCCATGCTCGCCGCCACGGGGACCACGCTCAACGTGCAGTCGCTGATGGGGGTGATCTTCATGGTCGGCATCGCGGTGTCCAACTCGATCCTGCTGGTCGAGTTCGCCAATCGGCTGCGCGCCGAGCGTGGGCTGCCGGTTTGGGAGGCGGCCATCGAGTCGGCGGCTGTCCGCTTGCGGCCCATCCTGATGACCTCCCTGGCCGCCATCATGGGCTTGGTGCCGCTCGCCCTGCATACGGGGGATGCGACCATGCCACTGGCCCGCGCCGTCATTGGCGGCCTGTCGGTGTCCACGGCGCTGACGATCTTCGTCGTGCCGTGCCTTTACGTGATCTTCAAGGGCAAGGGCACTCGTCCTGAGCCCTCGACCCAGGCAGTTTCGGTCTGACCAAGGAGTCAATTCATGAGCGCATCCTGGAGTACGCGGAAAGTCGGCTGGCTCTCGATGACGGGCCTTGCCGTGCTGGCAATCCCCGTGAGTATCGTATTGCTGGCGGGGGGCTCCAAGCCCAACAGCCACGCCGGCAATACCGGCAGCGCCACGACGAGCTCGCCTCCGACCATCGCCGCCTCGGCGGTGCGCGTCAGGACGATTCGCCCGACCCGCGAACGGCTACAGCGCACCATCACCGAGGCCGCGCACGTCGAACCCTTCGAGCAGGCCGACCTGTTCGCCAAGGCCGCAGGCTATCTCGAGAAGGTCAACGCCGACATCGGTGCACGTGTGAAGAAAGATGATGTGCTGGCCGAGCTCTGGGTCCCCGAGATGGTCCAGGAACGTGAACAGAAGAAGGCCATGCTCGAAAAGGCTAGCGCGGAGCTGGGCCAGGCCAAGGCCGCATTCGAAGCCAGCGAGGCCATGGCCGCTGCCGCCAGGGCCAGGATCGACGAGGCGGTCTCCCTGGTGACACGCTACGAGGCCGATGTCACCTATCACAAGGGTGAGCACACTCGCTACCTGGGACTGTTCAATGACCGCGCCGTGCAGAAGGACGTGGTCGACCGGGAACTCAACTTGCTTCGCGCCTCGGAGGCCTCGCTGACTTCCGCGCGGAATGCCGTGGCCACCGCGCGAGCCAACTTGCAAGTCGAGCAGGCCAAGTCCATCCAGGCCAAAGCCGACGTCGACAATGCCCAGGCGCGCATCAAGGTGGCCAATGCCAATCTCGAACAGGCCGAGATCATGCTGCGCTACGCCAAGGTGACCGCCCCCTACGACGGCGTCATCACCCAGCGGATGATCCATCCCGGTGCCTTCATCCAGTCGGCTTCCACCGGCAAGGCCACGCCGCTCTTTGCCATCGCCCGCGTTGATCGCATGCGTATCGTCGCCGCGGTGCCGGAAACCAGCTCGACCTGGATCAAGCTCGGCCAGCCGGCGACATTGTCGGTCGACGCCCTGCGCGGGCAGCGCTTCACCGGCAGGATCGTCCGCAGTGCCGACGCTCTCGACCCCGCCACGCGTACCATGCGCGTCGAAGTCGAGCTCGACGAGCCCACTCGCCTGCTCCGGCCCGGGATGTACGGCAAGGTCTCCATCACCCTCGCCGATTACCCGGATGCGATCATGTTGCCCACCAGCGCCTTGGTGGCCGGCAGCGGCAAGCCCACCGTGATGATCGTCAAGGATGGTCATTGCCACCGGCAAGAGATCACACTCGGCTACAACGATGGCGTGCGCATGCAAGTGGCGGGCGGGCTGGCCGCCGACGCCGAGGTCATCACCGATGGCAAGGATTCGCTGGGCGAAGGGCAAGCGGTAACGGTCGTCCCTTGAATGGTCCGTGGTTCCGGGACCGAGGCCTGGGTTCCGGATCCTATTGAGGATGTTGACTGCATGCTCCTGACGAGTCTCATCTTCGTAGGGTCCGGAACCGCGGCACTTGTGGCTGCCTGGGCAAGCCTGGCAAGCACGAATCCGCCGTGTCAACCACGTTGACTAAAAAAGCTTCATGACCCACGGAAGGTCTTGTCGATGCATGCAATGGATTCGTCAGGAGCGATCCAAACTCGGAAAACGATATGCTCTTCTCTAACAATCCGGGCTCGGTGAGCCGGAGATGGATACTGGCCGTCTGCCTGCTTGCATACTCAGGAACGCAAATGGCGCCGGCGCAGCCTGGCGCATCGAGTCGTTCCGCCCAGGCGGACATTGGCGCTCAACCAAACCCGGGGCAACTGGATCGGATGCCCGAATTGCCAGGACGTTCGGCGGCCTTGCCCGCAGCTGAACCGCCTGTGCTGCCGGCCCCGCGTGCGGAAAGCGAAAAGCCGATCGCGATGCTGCCTCCCGCGGTCAAGCCAGCCAAGGATCGCTTTCCGATCGATCTCAGCACCGTCTGGCGGCTGGCTGGGGCCAATAATCTACAGATCGCGCTGGCCAGCGAGCGCATCCGCGAGGCCACTGCCCAGCTCGAAGGGGCCAGGGCGCTCTGGCTCCCGTCCCTGCAATTCGGCGTCGGCTACAACCGGCACGATGGTCAGATACAGGATACGCGCGGCGACATTCTCGAAGTCAGCCGCAGCTCGGTCTACACCGGCGGCGGCGCCAATCTCGGCGCGGCCCCACTGAACGGCGGCACGAATGGACCCGCGCGTCTATTCGTCGGGCTGCCGCTCGCCGACGCCCTGTTCGCTCCGCTGGCACAGCGGCAGGTCGCCAACGCCGCCAGCGCCCACCAGGCCGCCACTTTCAATGATACCTTACTGCAAGTCTCGATTGGCTATCTCGAACTCGTCCGTTCCTACGGCGAATGCGCAATTGCCCTTGAGGCGGTCAAGAACGCCGAGGAACTGGTCCGACTCATTTCCGCCAGGGTGAAGGCGGGCACCGCACCGCCTGCCGACGAATACCGGGCGCGTGCCGAGCTTGCCGATCGCCAGCGGCAGTCCTTTGCCGCCGAGGAGACGCTGCACGTTGCCTCGGCCGAGCTGGTCCGCTTGCTGCGGCTCGACCCGGCCACGGTGCTGTTTCCCCTGGACTTGCCGGTCCCCATCGAACTGATCGGCGCGACATCCAGCTTGCCAGAGCTGATTGCCCAGGGCTGGACGAGCCGACCCGAACTGGCCCGGCACCAGGCGCTGGTGGCCGCCAGCTTGACGCGGTTGCGGCAAGAGCACTGGCGTCCCTTCGTGCCGGCCGTGCAAATTGGAGTGAGTGGCGGCGGCTTCGGCGGCGGCCGCAACTCGTTCATCGGCAACTACGATGGCCGCTCCGACTTCGACGCGCTGCTGGTCTGGGACGTGCGTGGTCTTGGTTTCGGCAACCGCGCCCTGCGGCGGGAGCGGCAGAGTCAGAACATGCAGGCCAACCTCGCGGCCGAGCAGATTCGCGACCTCATCGCCGCCGAGATCAGCAGCTCCTACTACCAGGTTCGTTTCCGTGGGCGTCAGCTCGACAGCACGCGCGACCAGGTTCACGCGGCTGCCGAAGCTGTCCCGCTCAACTTCAAGGGCATCCTCGGCGGCCAGCTGCGCGCCATCGAGGCCCAGCAGGCCATCCAGGCCCTCGTCCAGGCGCGACAGCAATATCTGGGGACGCTCACCGACTACAACGGGGCCCAGTTTCAACTCCTGCGCGCACTCGGGCAGCCGCCCTCGGCGTCAACTACTCCTTGATCCTGCTCATGCTGGCAATGTAATGCTGGGCAGGAACAAGAACGCACAAAGGCGCCACAGACCAGACAGACGCTCTCGGCAAGCTTCGCAAAGAGCTTGGCGCGCTGGATCTGGGTGAGGCTGAAGACGGTCGACAGGATGTCTTTCACGTAGACCTCGGGAGTACGTACCTGCCGCGCCTCGACGTGTCGCCCATCACGCCTCGGTCGCGGCGAGGTACGGAACGCTTTGATCACAGGCGGTAGCCGCTGCCATTGCTGGGAGGTGCCTTCTTGGGCTTTTCCGATGGGGTCTTGGGGGCGGGCTTCTCCTTGTCCGCAGGTTGATTGCATCCGGAGGCGATCAAACAGGCCAGGATCAACGCCGACATCAAGGTGCGCATCACAGGTCTCCCAGTCGTGTGTGTCATGTGCAGTATGGATTGTGCGATCGCGACCCCGTCCTATCTGTAACGCACCTCACACACAGCGGACAAATCGTCGCCGATAATAGTCCTGGCTCGAATCGTCGGCGTGGGTAACGATGTTCGCGCCTCCTTGGCCTCCGG
>JBFWSD010000202.1:0-8547 GCA_050248575.1 Gemmataceae bacterium | reverse complement strand
GCGAGCTCAACCAGATCGAGCGCGCCCTCGCGAAAATCAAGCAGGGCAGCTACGGCCTGTGCGAGCATTGCCAGCAGAAGATCCCGGTAGCCCGTCTGAACGCGCTGCCCTACAGCACCACGTGCGTCAAGTGTCAGCGCGAGATGGAAACCAATCCCAACTGGGGCGACGAGCGGGCGGCCCGCTGGGACAAGGTTAGCGATGGCCATGACGATCGCGACGTCGATCTGTCCGCGCTCGAGATGGACATGTCGAGCCAGCGCTGACATCGAGGAAGGCAGAGGCAGAGAGAGGCACCCGGCCCGCCGTCGCTTGACGGCGGGCTTTTTATTTGCGCAGCCCGGCAAGTCCCTTTCAAAGAGGGCGGTCCAACCAAGAGCTGGCAGATGTCACAGTTGCGGGACTTGTTCCAGATGTACGGCGTCCCCCACTGGGAAATGTGGCTGGCCGCACTCACTTTTTCTCATGCCGAGCAAGGCCGCCGACTAGAATTGGTCTGAAGCGGATGCATTTCATGTCCGGCATCCGCACCGTGATCAGCTCTTGAGACTGCAGCGTTTGTTCCCCTCTGGACCCGTTGCGGAGATCGGCCAACGATGAAACGTTTGTTGACGATGCTGTTTGTGGGTGGCTGCGCCATGGTAGGTGGAGCCCTCAGTGTGGTCGTGGTGCCCAGGCTCACCTCGCCGGTGTCGGCCCAGGTGGCCAATGCCCCCATGGATCTGGGTCGGCTGAGCCAGTCGTTCGAGGATGTCAGTCGCCGCCTGTTGCCCTCAGTGGTCTACGTGGAAGCCAACAAGCCGGTGCCCGCGAGCGAGGGCCGCCGCGCCAAGACTGTGGAAGAATCTGGTTCCGGCGTCATCGTCCGTGATGAGACGGGCAAGCATGGCTATCTCGTGCTCACCAACAACCACGTCGTCGCGGACGCCAAGCCGGATCAGATCACCATCCACGTTCACGACGGACGCCTTTTTCATCCGGTGAAGATGTGGACCGATCCGGAATCGGACGTGGCCGTGCTGGCCCTCGACAATCGCGTCCAGGTGCAAGCGGCGCGGCTGGGCGACAGCAATCGGGTGCGCGTCGGGCAGTGGGTGCTGGCCTTCGGCAGCCCGTTCGGTCTGAATCAGACCGTGACGCACGGCATCATCAGTGCCCGCGAGCGCGGCCAGATCAGCCTGGGCAGCACCATTCGCATCAAGGACTTCTTGCAGACCGATGCGGCCATCAACCCGGGCTCATCGGGCGGCCCGCTGGTCAATCTCGACGGCGAGGTGATCGGCATCAACACCGCGATCGCTTCCAACAACGGTAGCAACTCGGGTGTGGCCTTCAGCATCCCGATGAACCTGGTGCAGCGCGTGACCCGACAGCTCATCGAGAAGGGCAGCGTCTCACGCGGCTATCTCGGCGTGCAGCTGGCCAGCAGCTTCGAGCCGGGCGATGCCCTGCGGCTGGGGTTGGATCGCGTGCAAGGCGCACTGGTCGAGCGCGTCTATCCGGAGACGCCCGCTGCCGGCGCTGGCTTGCGGCCGAACGACATCATCCTGCAGATCAACGGCACGGCGATCCGGAATGAGAATCATCTGATCAACATGGTGAGTGCATTGCCTGCCGGTCAGGGGCTGCGTCTCGTGGTCTGGCGGGAACGGCGGCAAATCCAGCTCGATACCGTGGTGGGCGACTGGGAACAGGCGCGGCTAAGGTCTCGCCAGTGAAGTGCATGCAGTGAAACGCAGGAAGCCCGGCCTCTCGACGAGAGGCCGGGCTTCTTTGTTTTCGCCTGGGCTATGAGTGCATCCGCGACCGTTGGCAACGCGGGACGGGAACGTCACAACTTCAATCACTCGAACCTTGCTTGCGCAGATAGATGAGCAGGCCGACCAGCGCGAGCAAGAGGACCAACATCAGACCCATGCCGGTCCAGGAAGAAAGGAAATCGACCATGAGCTTGCCCCTCAAGAATGCCAGATCATGCAGATACGATGTGAAGTGTTCTAGCGGGTGCGCAGCTTCGGTTCAAGCCTGTAAGCCAGAAAATTTACGATCTTCATGACTTGACGGCACAGATCAGCCCGGCCAGGAAATGTACGCTGTCCCCCTGTTCGCGGGCCACCTCGGCCAGCGCCTGGTAGTTGCGGGCACGCTGGCAAAGCTCGGTAAAACTTGGGCAGGAAAGCTTCCAGCCTTCGACGCTGGTCAAGTGCTTGCGCGCCACTTCCAGTGCTTCGGCGGGCCGCTCCAGTTCCAGCAGCAAGTTGACCAGCACTTCGGCCGGCATCGTTCCTACTTCATAGGGATCGGCCTCGTCTGCCTTGGCGCGGAAGTGAGTCAGCCCTTCTTCGACGTTCACGCCAGCGCGAACGTCGAGATACTTGCGAAAGTCCTGGTAGTTGCCCTCGAAGGGCGGATCATTCGAGCCTTGTAACCGGGGAGAGAGCTTTTCGCCATACGTACAGAGGTCGCGGGCCAGGTCGAGTTCGAGACCGCGCGGCAATTGCAAGCTCATGTGCACGACCGAATTCAGGTGCGACACGTCGACATGATAGAACTCGTCGTCGAACAGCCAGTCGCGCGCGGCAATCAGCTCGCGCACACTCTCTTCCTTCGGCTCGCCCCCTTCCTTGTTAGTGATCTCATGCTTGAGCCGTTCCATCAGCTCGCCGTGCAAGGTGCGTACGAGCTGGTTGACACAGTAGGTGCGCACCTCGGGGGGGAAGGGCATCTCGCCGCTCGCCGAGGTGATCGCGCTGCACAGCCCGAATGTCTTGAGCAGCATGTCGAAGCCGCGTTTCGGATTCACTCCCTGGTGATAGGCAATCTCGATCACCTGCTGCACGTCGCTGCCCTCTTCGGGCTCGAAGCGCTCGAGCGCCTCGGCGACGGGCTGCTGCTCGCCGATCATCCGGTAGTATAGCCAGGCGCCGGGAATGTTGCCTTCCGAGAGATAGAGCTGGCCCACCAACCGGCACGCCTCGCGAATCGCGTCTTCATACTGATCTTGCACGGGCTCGGGAATGTCCTTGGCCGCACTCGTGGGCACGGGCACGATGCCCAGCTCATGCCGCTTCTTCAACAGCAAGGCATAGAAAAGAGCGCCATAGTCCTTGCTCTCCTTGAGGGCCGCGCACAGCCGCGCAATGGCTGCATCGGCGCCTTGCTTTGCGAGCGTCTGCTCGATTTCGTCGAAGATCGCATTGTCCATGGAGGGACCTCGGTGGTAGCAACAGTTCCTGGTGGGCAGACTTTCCCCATCCTACCAGGATGTCGCCCGACTGGCGATGTTTTGCCGCATTTTCCCGTAGTTTCGAGCGTTTGTTGCTTGAACGACAGTAGCTGCCCACCTATCATTCCATTGGCTTGCAAGCAGAGAATTGCACCAGGCAGGAGGCAAGATGTCGCAGCCCGAGACAATGACCTTTGAAGACTTTTACAAAACTTATCAAGCCTTGCACCAGACGCGCATCTGCCGCGGGCTGCACGTTGTCGGAGTGGTGCTCGGAGCCCTGGCGCTTGCCTATGGCGTGCTGATGCTCGACTTCTGGGTGCTGGTGGGTGTGCCGCTGGTGGGCTATGCACTCGCCTGGATCGGTCACTTCGTCTTCGAAGGGAACTGCCCGGCGACGTTCGGGCACCCGGTTTTCTCTTTCCGTGCGGATTTGCACATGACCTGGGCCATCCTGACCGGCAAGGAGCACCTCGATGGCCGCATCGCACTTGACCACGCAGCTCTCTCCGAGGTCGCATGCGATGACCGTTAGCGCACCACCAGCATCCGGCCGGTATCCCCAATCTCCACCAGCATGCTATCGCGCTCGATCTTCAGGATCTTGAATGGGATTGTGGCCGTGCCGTTCTTGGTGGAAATGTTGACCACATCTCCGGGACGAACAAAGACCACGGAAGTGCCGTCTGCCTCCAGGATGGCCACCGCCCCATTCCGATCGGTCGCCAGTCCTTTGAGCCGCAAGCTGGGCAGGGCCGGCCCGCCTGGAAGTTGCGGACCGCCCGTGGCCTGCTTGAGCATCTCCGGCGTGGTGGCAAACGGGTCGCGCTTCGGGGGCGGATTCTCCTTGGGTGGATACTCCTTGCCGGGAAGCTGCTTGCCCGCAGGGGCCTGCGCACTCAGCCATTGCGTCAACCCCTCGATCCAGGTAGTAGGCGCGGGGGCAGGCGGGTCGCGCTCGGGCTGCTTCAGCAACTCGGGCTCGGCTGCCAGCACCATGCCGCCCAGCAGGCACAGCATCCCCAGCATTTGCAAGCAGCGAAACGTCGTTGCTGTCATCGGTCACCTCTGGTCAGCGCCCGGCCGTTGCCAGCTGGAAAACGGCCTGGAAGAAAGCCATGTACACGAAACCCACCATGCCGCCCACGATCAAGATCATGGCCGGCTCCACCAGCGAGCTCATGCGTCGGATGCGGGCCTGCAGATCCTTGTCATAAAACTCCGACAGCTTCTCGAGCACTGGGGGCAGGGCACCCGTGCGCTCGCCCACGGCCACCGCGTGTGAAACCATCGCGGGGATGACCGGATGCTTCAAGCTGCCCGCCAGATCGTTTCCTTTCAAAATCAGTTCGGCCGACTCCTCGAAGCGAGAAGCAATGGCCCGGTTGCCGATGACCTGCGCCGCGATGCGCAGCGAATCGAGCAAGGTCACGCCGCTGTTGAGAAGCACGAACAGCGTCTGGCAACTCTGCGCCATGGCTGCCGAGGTCAGCACGTTGCCAAATACCGGGACCATCAGGAACGCTCGATCGAAGGCGGCCCGGCCTGCCCGCGTGGCGTACGCAATGATGAAGCCGGCCACTGCCACGCCGACGGCAGCCAGGAAGTACAGTCCATAATCGGCGAACCAGTGCGACAGGTCTACCAGGAACTGGGTGGTCCAGGGCAAGGCCACCTGTCGCCGGGCGAAAAAGGCCGCAAACTTCGGAATCACCTTCCAGACCAGAAAGGCCGACACTCCCACCGAGCTCAGGATCACCACCAGCGGATAGGCGAGGCTGGTGATCAGCTTGCGGCGCACTTCCAGGCGACGCTCCAGATCCTCGGCGGCACGATCGAGCACGATGTCCAGTTCGCCCGAAGCCTCGGCACTCTCGACCAGCTTGACCAGCAGCCTGGAGAAGTGTCGCTTCTCCATGGCCAGCGCCTGGGACAGGCTCTTGCCGGCCTGGATGGACGAGCGCATGCGCTCGAGGGCTGCAGCAAAGCGTGCCTTGCTCGTCTGTTCCTGGCATACCTCGAGTGCTTGCAGCACGGTCAGGCCCGTGCGCAGCATGAGGGCCATCTGCTGGAGGAAGAAGACATAGTCTTGCGAGAAGATCGGCCGCAGCCGGGAAATGAGCGACGCTTGCGGCTTGCCGGTGGCATCGGCGGACACCATGCCCCCGTCAACCTTGAGGACGAACAGGGCACGGCCGCGCAACGAAGCCACCGCGGCGCGGTGGTCAGACGCCTCCACGCTCCCTTTCACTTCCTCGCCGGCCCGGTTGAGGGCCGTGTAGCTGAACTGCGGCACTCGGGGAGACTTCCTGATTGCTAATGCCTGAGTGTGACTATGGCTTGCCGAACACACTGTCGGGCAGCTTGCCCATGGGCTTGATGTCGGTGTTCTCGGCTTCCACAAATTTCTTGCCGTCGCGCAGGATCTTGATCTTCGAGGGAATCTTGATGCCTTCCACTTCCTTGTAGTCCGAGTAGTACATCTCTTGGAGAACCTCCTTGCCTCCTTGTTCCTGGGACTTGGTGCGGAACTCGCTCTTGATGAGCAGGCCGCTTTCCTTGTCAAAGAAGAGACTCACGTCGCGATGGTCCTTGTGGGCCACCTTGATGCCGACCGCGGGCCGATCCCCCACTTTCGACTCTTTCAGCAGGCTGAGCTGGTAGGCCTTGTCTTTCAGGGGGGCCAGCGTGGTGACCCAGCCCGCGTATTGATTCTCCCTTTGCTCGGCGACCTGTTCCTTGGTCATCTCCATCGTCTCGCCCATGGACTTGATCCAGCCCTTGTCGCCGTTGAGGACGGTGGTGAAGACGTCGGTGATCTCCATCTTGAACTGGTAGGGCCACTGGATCGCATACGTGCCGGTGTAGGGCAACCCGTCTCCCATGCCGTAATAGGTGCCTTTTTCCTTCCAGGTCTGCGCCTTGAACTTCTCGAGCTTGGCCTCGCCGCCCATGGCCTTCAACGCCTTGTCGATGACGGCCCGTGTCTTGTCGGCATCCTGCGCCGGGACGAAGTTGGCCGAGACAACCAGAAGCAGCCCGAGTGCGAAGCCGCAATAACGCATGACAACCTCCTCAGGTGTAATGTCTAATTCCTAATGATCAATGACCAATGTAACTTATGTGCCAGTCGCAGCCATTTGGAATTACTCATTGGTTACTACCGCAAGTCCTACGCTTCCAACACCGTCGCAGTCAACACTTCATCAAGGGTCGTGATGCCTTCGCGGGCCTTGGCGCAGCCGTCGGCGCGGAGTGTGGTCAACGTGGGGGCCACGTGGGCTTCGACATCCGCCTGAGAGACGCCCCGGCTGATCAGGCGGGCCAGTTCGTGGTCGATCCACAGTGGCTCGAACAGGCCGATGCGGCCCCGGTAGCCCGAGCCCAGGCAGTTCGGGCAGCCCACCGGATCGTAAAGGATGACTTCTTCGTCGTCGTCCTTCGCGCCCAGCACGTGTCGCTCGAGCGTCGTGGCGGGCCGCGGCTTCCGACAACGCTGACACAGCCGCCGCACCAGTCGCTGCGCGATCACACCGGTCAGCGTGGACCCGATCAGGAACGGCTCGGCCCCGATATCGATCAGGCGCGTGATGGCACCGCAGGCCGTGTTGGTGTGCAGCGTGGAGAACATCAGGTGGCCCGTCATGGCCGCCTTGAGGGCCACGTCGGCCGTCTCCTGGTCGCGGATTTCGCCCACCATGAGCACGTCGGGATCGTGCCGCAACAGCGACCGCAGGGCACTTGCGAGGGTCACCTTGTCGGTCCAGCCCACGTGTACCTGCGACACGCCGCTGATCAGGTACTCGACCGGATCCTCCACGGTAAGGATGTTCAGGTGCGGCTTGTTGATCTCGCGAATGGCCGCGTAGAGCGTGGTGGTCTTGCCGCTGCCGGTCGGGCCCGTGAGCAAGATGATGCCGTAGGGCCGCCTGATCGCGGAGCGAAAACGCTCGAGTTCCCTGGACGACATGCCGAGGGCTTCAAGTGAGAGTTCGCCGGTATCGCTGCCGAGGAGGCGGAGCGTGGCCCGCTCGCCCCAGCGCGTGGGCATGGTGGCGACGCGGATGTCGATGCTCTTGCCCCCCATGGCAGGGGGCTCATAGGTGAAGCGGCCGTCTTGCGGGGCACGCTGCTCGGCAATGTTCAGGTCGGCCAGCACCTTGACGCGCGACATGAGGATCGAGCCCGTCTCCGGGTCGAGACCAGCCATGTAAACGACCAGCCGCCCGTCGATGCGCAGCCTGATTCGCATGCCGTTCGCTTCCGGCTCGAGATGGATGTCGGAAGCGCGGCGCAGGTAGGCTTCTTTCATCACGCGATCCAGGAGGGCCACCGGATCGACGGCCGGTGCCGCCGTCGGACTCGGGCCGTCGCGCAGCCCTTGCAGCACGCGGTCGATGGTTGGCTCGATCGATTCTGGGTCGGTCAACGCCAGTTGCACGCGTTGCCCCAGGAAACGCTCCAGCACCGGGCCAACCGCGCGATCGTCCGGGTTGGCCGTCGCCACGACGGTTTCGCCCTCGCGCTGGCTGACCGGCACCACCTGGTGTTTGCGCAGGATCGATTCGGGCACCTTGCGGACCAGTTCCTTGTCGGGCAGGGTGACACCCAGATCGATGAAGGGCAGGGCCCGCACCTCGGCCAGAGCCCGGTACACGGCGGCCATCGGAAAGCGGCCATGCCGCGACATGAGATCGAGCAGTTGCTCGCGGCGGCGCCGCGCCTCGACGCGCAGATTGGCCACCGTGTCTGCATCAATCAGACCGCTGGTCACCGCCGCTTCAACAAGTTCGCCCTGAGATACAGACACGGCACTTTCGGATTCTGGTCCCAGATTCTGGATTTCCTACCGTACCGGGCGGCGCATGGCCCCGGCTCCGTCGTTCGTGTGATTGCGCGCGGGCGTGGCGCCCGCCTGCATGCGCAACCGCAGTCGTTCCTCGAAAAGGCGCTCGTCGCGGGCCAGCTTGCGGGCGTCTTCCACGTCCACCAACTTGCGCATAACCAGGTCGGCCAGCCCTTGCTCCATGGTTTGCATGCCCTGAGTGCTGCCCAGTTCCATGGAGGAGTAAATCTGCTGCGGCTTGCCCGTGCGGATCAGGTGGGCCACCGCGGTGTTGATACGCAGGATCTCGGTAGCGGGCACGCGGCCGCTTCCGCCCGCCGCGGGCAGCAGCCGCTGCGCCACCACGGCGCGCAGCACCATGGAGAGTTGATTCCGGATCGAGGTCTGTTCTTCGGCGGCGAACACGCCGATCATGCGGTCGAGGGCGCCGACGGCGTCGCCGGTGTGCAAGGTGGAATAGACCAGGTGTCCGGTC